>JAKLHG010000015.1 GCA_022710255.1 Candidatus Hydrogenedentota bacterium | reverse complement strand
AGTAAACGCCGCTGACCAGCAGGATGGCGGCGAGGACAAGCATAACCAAAACACCCGCCGCGACATAGGCCGGCACGGCGCCATTGTTTTTGGGGATCATTTCCCGGTCGTTCATGATTCACCCTCCTCGCCGGAGGCATTCGGCAACGGCGTGTTTTCATCCAGGTTCAGCAGCGCCAGCGGTTGCGCCATGCCCTCCTCCACGACATAAATCCTGCCAAGCGCGGGAAGCACCTCGTCAATCATCTCCAGGTACAACCTTCTCCGCGTGACCTCGGGCGCATTTTTATATTCTTTAACGATGGATTTGAACCGTTCCGCTTCTCCCCGGGCCCGGTTAACGCGTGTGGCGCGGTAAGCCTCCGCTTCCTCCAGCATCTGCTTCGCCTCGCCCTGCGCGCGGGGTATCACCTGGTTACGCTGCTTTTCCGCTTCATTAATCAACCGTTCCCGTTCCTGTTCCGCTTCATTGACTTCATTAAAGGCGGGCTTCACGGGTTCCGGCGGCGTCACATCCTGCAATTCCACGGTCAAAATCCGCACGCCCATGTCGAATCCAGCCAGGATATCTTGAATCTCTTCGCGGGCCACCTGCGCCACCTGAACGCGTTTCTCCGTAAGCACGTCCGAGCCGAGAGCATTGCCCACGACACGGCGCATTACGGCTTCCGAGACATCCCGAATCGTTTTTCCCTGGTCCCGGACCCGATGCAGATATTGGTCGGCATTGTCAATGCGATACTGGACGACCCATTCGACGTCAATAACTTTCAGGTCGCCGGTCAGCATCAGGGATTCGTTGCGGTAGATAGGCGACTTGTCATAGGTCGTTCGTTCCCCCGGCGCCAGTGTACGAAATCCAAACTCCTCCTTCATCACACGCTCGGTGGGAACGAAATACCGCCGGTCAATCCCCAGCGGAAGCTTATAGTGCAGTCCGGGGGGCTGAACGGCAACCACTTTACCGAATCGCTTGACCACCGCCACCCCGTCCGGTTCCACCGTGTAAATACCGGTATACCCTGCAATCACTACCAGTAGAATGACGGCGATGATGGAAACAGGCAGGCCGATACGCCTGGGGCCTTGTTTCTTCCAGTTTATTTGGTTCATTAATTCCCGGAATTGATTTGAAATATCCGGGGAATCGCCACGTCCATTGGCCATAGTAGTGTGCTCCTGTTTAACTTGACTGCGATTTTGTACGTCCCCACAGTATATCAGAGTACTTCCACCCATACTATCTTCTGAAAACCCTGACGCCGATAATGCCATAATAACCTGGTTGTGACATACTGGAAACGGAGATGTGCAGCGTAAAAATAACATCAAGGTAAATCGTGTTAGAGTGTGTACGGAAAGTCTTTTTGATGTTTCGGGCAATAAGCGTAACTTATTAAGAGTACTTCGTTTCACTCCTAAAAAACGCATCCTGTAACATATAAATAATTGAGATATAAAAAAATCTTTACCTCGTCATTGCGAGGAACGAAGCAATCTCATCGCTAAACGGACTTGGTGTAAACCAGATTGCTTCGTACCTCGCAATGACGATGAATAACAGTCGGCTGATAAGCAATCGTATTCCGCTCATACTCCAAAATCATGACCATGTTTCTTTAAAAATAAACGCCGACGCGTCGGGGTGGTTCGCTCGCAATGACGATGAATAACATTCGACTGATACGCGATCGTATCGTTCTGGTACCCGAAAATCATGACCATGTTTCTTTGAAAATGAACCCCGATGCATCGGGGTGGTTTGCTCGCAATGACGTTGTATTCGTGTGGCCGTCATTGCGAACAGCGTGAAGCAATCTCGACTTTCCATACATCCTCTTAGAGAACAATGCTCTCTACGAAGTTCTTGAATCTACATGCCGGAAATAAGCAGATTCCTGGGAATCGTAATTGGCATTTCCCCGCGTGAACATCCTCCGCCGCATTTTTACGCCGTCTGCGGAGAATATCAGAGTACCATTGATATTCTCACGGGGGTGGTCCACGGCGATTTCCCTAAACGGGCGCTTCGGTTAGTGCTTGAATGGGCAGACATGCATCAACAGGAACTGCTGGATAACTGGGAACGCGTGGCGGCAGGCAAGGCGGCGCAAAAGATTGCGCCACTGGAGTAATGTTATGATTCCAAAAGTGGTACATATTGCGTACGAAGGCGTATTTACGCTACATCTGCAGTTTGCCGACGGTACGGAAGGTTATTTGGACTTAAGCGATGATCTTTATGGAGAACTATTCGAGCCTTTGCGTGACCCGGAACTGTTTCGACAGGTCGGCGTTCATCCGGAATTTAAAACGCTTTATTGGCCCAACGGCGCCGACATTGCCCCGGAATTTCTTTACGAACACCTACAAGTGCATACATGAATCCTAAAGTTGGACTAAACGGCTATCGCCGTGGATGATCGCTCCAGTAGGCGTACTTTCATTGGTGCGCCCTCTTGCCACGAGCACCGCAGGTAGTATTTCTGGCGCACCAAGGAAGGTACGCCTACTGGAGCCCTTTTGGGTTCTGATGTTACCCAATATTGCGGGGTTGTGGGAACCAGTCGGATTAGCGTTTAGTCCAACGTATTAATTGGCGCCCCCATGAACTCCCGGCGGGTCTGTAAACCATAATGGCATGCCGCGCTGGACCTGCGATAGAGGTGTTCCTTTAAGGGCTCAAGATATTCAGGCAGGGAAAGTATGTTTTAAACCGTTTCGCATCACGCGTTATCAGGAGCAGGTTTTCAATCGCTGCATGGGCGCCTATGAAAAAATCGGGCAGGGGAAAAATTTTGGCGCCCCCCCGGGCACGGTACTTTAAGAAAATCTTTCCGGCAAGAAATGCCACTTCCCGCGAGATCGGCCGATAGTCAAAGACATCCGGCGGGAGAACTTGTTCCAATTCCTCGATGCGTTCAAAGCGTATGGAAATCTCAGCATAAATAATAGGGTTGATCACGATAGTTCCTTTATTGGCTGCACTGGACAAGACTTCCGAGGACCATGCATACCAATGTTTATCACGGGTAAAAATATCCAGGTAAACGCAGGAATCCAGCATGACCGGCATAATTACTGTCCCCGGGTATGACGCAAAATCTCGTCTGTGGACATCTGTACCGTTCCCTTACCAGCCATTCTTTTAATCAAGGCTTCCCCACGCCCCTCTGACATCGTTTTCACAATGTAGATACGATTTCCTTCAACATGAAATTCTACTTCACTGCCGGGAACAACGCCTGTTTTTTCTCGCACCGGCAACGGTATCGTGACCTGCCCTTTGGTAGAAACGCGCATAAGGTCTCCTTTCGTATTACTCTTACCGGTAAGTATTTTACTTATTGACGGGGTGAAAAGCAAGCGGCTTATTCTCATTGTGAAAGCGAATTAGAAGTATACATCGTACCCTTAATCCGATATGCGTTTTATATCTGCGCGAGTTGGACGAAACGGTTCCGCTGTGGATATTTTTTCCTGTGTCCGCAAAAAGGGAACAGACAGCCAAATAGCAGCGCGCCCAAAAACAATAAAAAATTGCTTACTCTTTCCGATATCAGGTAAAATAAAGCCGTTATCAGGTCTTGATGACCCAACCACGTGTACTTCCCCAACACTTCCTGTATCCCGTGTATTTCCATACTTTCAGGAATAGAATTTCGGGGAGGGTTTATGTTTATCAACCGAAGGAGAGTCGAGTTTTATGGCTAAGAAGAGTGTGTATTTTTTTGGCGGCGGCAAGGCCGACGGCAAAGCCAGCATGAAGAACCTGCTGGGCGGCAAAGGCGCCAACCTCGCGGAGATGGCGAGCATGAAAATTCCGGTGCCAGCCGGGTTCACCATTACCACGGAAATGTGTACGGCCTATTATGAGAACAAGGGCCGCCTGCCCAAACACCTTGACGGCGAAGTGGCGAAGGCCATGGCCAAGGTCGAACAGGTCATGAAGAAGAAGTTTGGTGATTCGAAGAACCCGTTGCTGCTCTCGGTGCGTTCCGGGGCGCGCATGTCGATGCCGGGCATGATGGACACGGTGCTCAATATCGGGCTGTGTTCCAAGACCCTGCCGGGCCTGATCGAGAAGAGCGGCGATGCCCGTTTCGCCTATGACTCGTACCGACGCCTGATTATGATGTACGCGGACGTAGTCATGGAAAAGGCCGCGGGCCTGGAACCGGCCGATGGCGAAGGGATCCGCCTCAAACTCGAACACGCCATGGAAAAGGTAAAGAAAGCCAAGGGCGTCAGTGAAGACACGGCGCTCAGCGCGGATGACCTCAAAGACCTGTGCGAAGAATTCAAGGCCATTATCAAAAAGAATATCGGCAAAGCCTTCCCTGATGATCCGCAAGAGCAGCTCTGGGGCGGCATCAAGGCCGTATTCCAGTCCTGGAACGGCAAGCGCGCCATTTCCTACCGGCGCATTGAAGGCATCCCCCATGAATGGGGCACCGCCGTTAATGTGCAGGCGATGGTCTTCGGCAACCTGGGCGAGACCTCCGCGACAGGCGTGGCGTTCACGCGCGATCCCGCAACGGGTATGGACAAGTTTTACGGCGAGTGGCTGGTCAACGCGCAGGGCGAAGACGTGGTTGCGGGCATCCGCACCCCCTCCCCGCTGAATGAAGCCACCAAGAACGAAAGCAACAAGCACCTGAAGTCCCTCGAGAAAGAATGGCCCAAGGTATACAAGCAGTTGGCCGGTATCCGCGACAAACTTGAAGATCATTACCGCGACATGCAGGACATCGAATTCACGATTGAAGAAGGCATCCTGTACATGCTGCAGACCCGTACCGGCAAACGGACGGGCATGGCCGCGGTGCGCATGGCAGTGGATATGGCCGAGTCCAAGATGATTGATAAGAACACGGCCATCATGCGCGTGAAGCCGGAGCAGCTGGATGAACTGCTGCACCCGATGATTGACCCGGCGGCGGAAAAGGCCGCCACACCCATCGCCAAGGGGTTGCCCGCGGGCCCCGGCGGCGGTGTCGGCCAGGCCGTGTTCACCAGCGAAGCGGCGAACGAATGGGCCGCCAAAGGCTTGAAGGTCATTTTGGTCCGCAACGAGACCTCGCCGGAAGACGTGGAAGGCATGCGTTCGGCCGTGGCCATCCTGACCGCCATGGGCGGCATGACCTCCCACGCGGCGCTGGTCGCGCGCGGCTGGGGCAAGTGCTGTATCGTCGGCTGCGGCGCCGTGCGCATTGATGCCAAGGCGAAACGGTTCACCGTGGGCGAGACGGTGGTAAAGGAAGGTGACTGGATCAGCCTGAACGGCACGACGGGTAAGGTGTACACGGGCAAACTGCCCGTGCTGCCCGCGGATCCGGACAAGAACAAATGGTACAGCACGCTGATGAAGTGGGCTGACGCGACACGGCAAATCAATGTGCGCACCAACGCCGAAAGCCCGGCGGATGCCGCGCAGGCGGTCAAGTTCGGCGCGGAAGGCATCGGCCTTGCCCGCACCGAGCACATGTTCTTCGACAGTACCCGCATTATTTTTGTGCGCGAGATGATTGTGGCGGACAACGAAGCCGATCGTCGTAAAGCCGTCATGAAACTGCTGGACTTCCAGAAGAAGGACTTCATTGGTATTTTCAAGGCCATGGCCGGCAAACCGGTAACGGTGCGCCTGCTTGATCCGCCACTCCACGAATTCGTCGGCAGCCTGTTGGAAGACCGCAAGGAACTTGAAGCCCTCGCGGCCCACTGCGGCCAACCTGCGGCGAAGATTGAAGACCGCATCAAGTCGCTCCATGAATTCAATCCCATGCTTGGGCACCGCGGCTGCCGTCTCGGCATCGCCTATCCCGAGATTACCGAAATGCAGGTGCGCGCCATCATGAGCGCCGCCGCCGAACTGACCAAGAAAAAAGTCAAAGTGTTCCCGGAAATCATGGTTCCCCTCGTCGGCACCAAGGCGGAGCTGGCGCACCAGCGCGCTATTATTGACCGTGTGGCAGCCGAAGTCCAGAAGGAATACAAGACCAAGGTCAAGTACATGGTCGGCACCATGATCGAAGTGCCCCGCGCGGCGTTGACCGCGGACGAGATTGCGGAAGTCGCCGAGTTCTTCTCTTTTGGCACCAACGACCTGACCCAGATGACTTTCGGGTATTCCCGTGACGATGTGGGTTCTTTCCTGCCCACGTATCTCGCGCAGAATATCCTGCCCAAGGATCCCTTCGAAGTGCTCGACCAGGGCGGCGTCGGCCAACTGGTGGACATGGCGGTGCGCAAGGGCCGCTCTACACGTCCTGAACTGAAGTGCGGCATTTGCGGTGAACACGGCGGGGAACCTTCCTCCGTGAAGTTCTGCCATCGCGTCGGCCTCAACTACGTGAGCTGCAGCCCGTTCCGCGTGCCGATTGCGCGTTTTGCCGCGGCCCAGGCCGCCATCGAAACGCCGCGCAAGGAAGCCAAAGGCAAGGGCAAAGCCAAGAACGCCAAGAAAAAATAACGATAACGGAAACTGTACAAGCCGCCCCGGCACAAGTGTCGCGGGCGGCTTTTTTTCATGATCCGAATGATCGGACCGATCGGACTGATCGGTCCGATTCCCAGAGGCTTGTTCCGCTTATTTGTCGGTCCACTGTTCCAAAGGAGGCATCAGAACCTCCCCCACGCTACTGTTTTCCCGGCTGCCCGGCGTGAGCAGGACCGCCAGTGTTTCCGATTCACCCTTGGAGAGTTTTACCTGGAACCCCACCTGCTTTATCTCAGGGTCATTCAGGTCCCATGCGTTGCCGGTTACCGTGGAAAAAGATTCCACGACAGCGCCCGCAGGGGCATGAAGCTCGAACAGCAACCGCTTGCCCTGCTCCGTCAGGACGGCATGGCCCGGGCCGGTGATGGTGACGTCCGCGCGGGTGGTCATGGCCCATCGCACATCGGCGGCATGGTTCCCGCATACAAGCTCGTCCTGTATCCATAGCCGCCCATCCGGCAGCAGGAAAAACCCGCGGCGGGCCTCCGCCAATTCTCCTTCATATACCGGAGCCATGTCGATAATAGTAAAAGCATCATCGGGTTCGCCGCCGAAGGCGGTTATGGAGGCGCGACCGCTTACGTCCTGTGCCTGATCGTTGACAGTCAGCGTGTTGTGACTACGATTATGATACCGGTAAATGCGCCAGCGGTCGGAGTCCTGGGACTTGTTCCAAATCCCCATACCGCGTGCTTCCAGATCGCCGTAGCCCCTGCCCATGATGTCCAGCACCCAGCGCACCCCGTCCGCTTCGAGGATAAAGGAACCGATATCCATGTGCCCATGATTCGCCGAGGGCGTACCACCCTTGACCGCAAAAAACACGGCATTCGGGTCGGTCCAGGAAGTCCGATGCACAGCAACGGGGTTCAACCCTTCTCCTTTCCAATGCAGAGGTTGCCGGGGCGTTCCCGGTACACTGCCATCCCACCAGAGCAGCACCAGGGGAAGAAACCGATCATTGGAGGAAGCCTCTCCCAGGAGTGTCTTTTGCAGCCAACTGTGTTCGAAAAGAAGCAAGCCCGGGTCGTTGAGCCGTCGGGCAAACCAGTACATGGCCGGAAAACACCCGCTGCGAGAACCGCAATCGCTAAAGCTGAAATGATTGCCTGTGGGTCCAGTCATATATAAGGGGAAGGCACCCGTTTCCAGGAATCCGGGAAACTCAGTCAGCCCGAAGTCCATATTCAAAGCCGATTCCAAGGCGGCAATGCAGAGAATGTTGTAAGTCGTTCCGTAGGCCCAATAACTCGGGCCTTCCACATAAACGCCATCAGGTTGATATTCCTTCATGGCACAGGGCAAACCCTCCAGTGCGCGAGCAATAACCCGCACCGCCCGTTCGGGCTCCCTCTCCAGAAGCGCCAGAGCCCCCAGGACCAGGCCGCCATGACAGACCTGGTTCCAGTTGTTGTCGCCGCTCACCCACCCGTGCTTGCCGGTAAAGGAAGGATCCAAGCCCTTTTCGATGATTGCCCGCCGTATTTGGGCCTCTTGTTCCGGTGTCAGCAATGGGAACAACCAGTCATACCCGAGGGCTAAGGCGGTTGTCATCTCCGCCACATCCAGAAAGTGGGATGGATTCCAGTCAGAAAAGGCGGCCGCCGCCACCATCTCCCCTATGGCCCGTTCCGCATAGACGGCCTCGCCGGTGATGCGGGATACAAAGGCAAGGCACAGGATGCGCCGCAGCGCCTCCCGTGAAACGGATAACAGGCGTTTGCCTTCTTGTTTGCGGACAACGGGTGGCTGTACGAGGATTTCATTCGCATTCTTTCGAATTAATGCAAACAAGGCGTCTTTGGTCTCCTGTACCGCGATTTCCTCGCGAACCCGGACTTCATCCGAAGCCGTCATCAGCAGCCTGGGATGAGGCGCGATATCGCCTATTGCGGCAGTAACCCGGTCGTCCAGTTCCGCTGACCACGCCGAAGCCGCGACCAGAACCACCGTCAGAAAAGATCTACTAAAACGATCACTTTGAGGCAAACGCATGTAACAAGACTCCCTCTGATTACTGACGAAAACAAGGATGAATTCCTTTTGCTCGTAACACGGGATAGCCCCGCACTTTTGCACCGGGCTGACGCCCCGGGCTCGCACGATTTTCCACAACTCAGTGTACCATGCCCCAACGCGGCAATGTCCAGCCTGAACATGGAATGATCATTCAGGACTTATTCACAAAGCCCCCTAAGCTCTGCTCCCCCATCCCGGACAGGTTTCAAAACAAATTCTGTTTCTATGTGTTTCCCCCGTCAGCGGCCCTTTTATTGTTTAAAGAAAGGAGTTGATGGAATGCATTGGAATAGGATGTAACTTGACATAGCATAGTAAGGTGTTTATAATTTGGACATGGTGTGTTTTAAGTACCACAACATAAATGATAAAAGGAGGTGAATGCTATGAACGATGCGGAAGTATTGGTAAAGTTGCTTCTGATTCTAAATCGCGTTCAAGTTGAGACTAATAATCCAGGGCCAAGCCGTGAGGCTGCGTAGTCCGGGCGAGTCAGCGCACATGCGGGCTAATCCTGTCTGTAACTGTCGTTCCACGGCGGCCAGTTCATTAAACACTCGATTGGGAAATTCCTTTTCGCGCAATTCATCCCAGACATGTTCTTGGGGATTCAGTTCGGGGGAATAGGGCGGTAACGCAACCAAGCGTATATTCTCCGGGCAGGACAATTCCTTGGATTTGTGGGAACTGGCACCGTCCACCACCATGAGTATAAATTCGTCCGGATGTGCCGAACGAATCTGTTCCAGAAAGCAACTCATCCGTTCCGTATTCATCTCCCGGCAGATCATCCAATCCAACTCGCCCTCGATGGGACTTACTGCGCCGTAGACATAGACGAATTGGCGTTCGTACCCGTTAGGCACTGTGGGCCGCAGGGGCGCGGGCGACCAGCAGCGCCGAATGCGCACCATCCGTCCGAAACGGGCCTCATCCTGAAACATGATCCGCACCTTGCGCCCACGCACTTCTTCTGGCTTCAGCAGGGAATCCAGCGCCTCCGGGAGTTTTTTTTCCAGTCCTCCTGCACAGCAGGATCGGTCTTGGGGTGGCGCGTGTCCGGCGCGACCTTACGCCAACCATGCCGGGCCAACAGTCGATAGAGGACCGAGGGTCTGACCGGCCTGCCCAAGCGTTGGGATAAATCGGCGCGCATGACGGATACGACCAGCACGCCTCCTTCCTTCGCCTGTTCCGCCCATGGCGCCAAGAAAGCCCGTTCCTCTTCAAGGCTCATGTTGACGCGCCTGCGACCACCATGTAGTTTGACCACATAGGTTCCACGGCTCTTCTGTCGGAAACGCGTTTGCAGCCGGTGAACAGTGGCCCGGCTCACGCCAAGCAGCGAGGCCGTTTCTTCAAGCGTCATGCCGTGCAACGCCGGAAGAAGAATGGACTGCGCTTCACGCAACTCCTGCAGATCCGTTGTCTTGGCGACAACGCTCTGAGCTTTCTGCACAAGCTCTTGATCAATTCGTTTTGGTCTGGCCATGAGACCAGTATAACATATTTAGTCTCGTTTTGAAAGCGAATTAGAATAAAGCGTCATTGCGGTGGTTGGACACGCTATACCGGTCGCAGTGAAGATTTCTACCAGGAGACTGCCATGAAACATACACTTTCCTTTTCAACACGACGGTCGTTCATGAAATTCTGTCTCACGGCGGGTGCCACTCCATTCATCGCTCCATCCACGCTCTGGGGACAAACCGCGCCGTCCAATACCATCACGCTGGCCATGATCGGCCTGGGGCGCCAGGCTATACAGATCAACATGCCGCCCTTGCTCGCGATGAAGCGGGTACGCCTTGTCGCCCTGTGTGATGTCGACGGGTGGCGCGTGGACAAAGCCAAGTCGGAGGTGGACCGGTATTACGGGAACAGCGACTGTGCCGTGTACCGGGATTGGCGTGAAGTGATAGCAAGGAACGATATAGACGCCGTCATGAACTCCACCCCGGACCACTGGCACGTGCCCATCTCCCTGGCGGCGGTGAAATCAGGCAAGCATGTCTCCTGCGAAAAGCCCCTGACCTTGTCCGTGGCGGAAGGACGCCTCCTCGCGAATGCCGTCCGGGAAAAGGGCGTGGTCTTCCGTACGGATACGGAATGCCGCTCCCACGCGGACATGCACAGAATCGCGGAACTCGTGCGCAACGGCCGTGTCGGCAAGGTGGTTCATATCGACGTGGGCGTACCTGAAGCCGACGGGCCGGGTGGCAACGCCGAACCGATGGCAGTGCCGGAAGAACTCGATTATGAAATGTGGCTTGGCCCGGCACCGGAGAAGCCCTACACGGTTGACCGGGTCCACCCGGCGAAGGCCCTGACGCGTCCAGGCTGGATGCGCTGCAGGGACACCTGCGAAGGTATCGTGACCAACTGGGGCACCCACATGCTCGATATCGCCCAGCTATGCCTGGATACGGAACGCTCCGGCCCGGTGGAGGTGGAAGGCACGGGTGCCTTCCCGGAACCGGGCTCGGGGCTGTGGAATGTGCTGTCGTCCTTTGAGGCGCAGTTTCGCTATGCCTCCGGCGCAACCCTGCGCTACCATACGGACCCGGCAGGCGCCTCTATCAAAGTCACGGGCGAAGCAGGCTGGATTCACGGGGACTGGCTGCGCCCCGGTCCCGGCCTGACCACAAGTGACGCGGCCCTGCTTACGGCGCCCCTGACAGAGGACAGTATCAGAATCCCGCAGCGGGCGGACAAGGAAGACTTTGTCAATGCCATCCTAAATGACGTCCCGGTCATGATTGACGCCGAAATCGGACACCGTACCTGTTCCATGGGCCAGATCGCCCATATTGCCATACAACGGGGCAGAAAACTGGCCTGGGACGTGGACAGAGAGCAATTCACCAATGACGAGGATGCCAACACCCTGCTTACGCGCGCAATACGCGGCAACTGGATGGAGGAATAATCATGGGGTCCAACATCAGCGCCAGTGCCGCGCTCGCCGTGGCGATCACGGCGGCAGCCCTGCACGGACCGGGGTTCACGGTAGAATCGTTTCACCCCTTCTTCGCTTATAAAAACAGCATGGAAAACAAGGTGCCTGATATCGGGGAACAAGCCGCCATCCTGGCGGACATCGGTTTCGACGGCTACGACCATCGCGAACTGGAAGGCCTGGATGAAACGCTGCGCGCCCTGGACAAGAGTGGCCTGAAACTGTACACCATCTATTTCAGCGTGGACATCGACGTGCCGGAACAGCCCTGTAATCCCGGACTGGACGAGGCGCTCCCGCTGTTGAAAGGCCACGAAACGATTTTATGGTGTCACGTGCACAGCAAGCGTTATTCGCCCTCTGATCCCGCCGGAGACAACGACGCGGTACCCATTCTCAGGGCAATCGCGGACAAGGCAGCCCCCTACAGCGTGCGCGTGGCGCCCTATCCCCATATCAACTTCTGGGTGGAAAGCCCGGAAGACACGGCACGCCTGGCAGACAAGGTGGACCGGCCGAACTTCGGCAGTTCCTTCAACCTGTACCACTGGAAAGCGCTCGAGGGAAACCGCAAGCGTCCCTTGGCGGAAGTGGCTGCACGGCTTGCGCCGAAACTGATGGTCCTGTCCATCAACGGCGATGAAGGAAAGAAGATTGCCATCGGCCCTCTTGAAGAAGCAGACATAAGCGAATATTGCGACGTGCTGGCGGCATTCCGCGGGGCGGGCTTTCGAGGCCCCGTCGGCCTTCAGTGCTATGCGATCGAAGCGGATCCCCGCGTTCACCTCAGACACTCCATGGCCGTGTGGGAACAAATTAAAAACCGCTTTAACGATGTTGCGCCCGTTACCAGAAAGGACTGATTGCCATAGAGATGTTGCAGCCTACTTGGCCCGTGTCCATACCGAAGTCCTGCCGATAAGGGACACACCGATAAAGCCACGCACTTTCAAGGAACCATCTCCTGCCAGGGTGATGGTGCACTTGTACGTCTTGCCGTTTTCCGGATCGTAGATAGTGCCCTTCTTCCACGTTTTATCGCCTGTATACGTAAAATCGCGCAATACCACCAGTCCGATAATGGGCTGGTCCCGCTTCGAGGCGTCCGGATTGTTCAAGTCATGGCGCGGCTTGCCCGCCTCGGGGTCACCCTCGGGATAGTTGGGCTCTTTGAGCCAAACGATCTTGCCGCTGTATTTGCCGCCCTCCTTGTAAATTTCCACGTGTCCCTTCCCTTCTTCCGTCACCCATTTCCCAAGAATGGCGTCGCCGTTGTCCTCTTCAGCAAACGCACCCGTTCCGAGCAACAGCACAACGATCAACATTAACAAACGTGTTTTCATGGTCAGAACCTTTCAACAACAGTTACCGGCCCTCTTCAGAAAGGACCAGATGTGATTACGAAAACAATATGCCTGCAGCAGCACTCCCTTATTGTAAACCTCCGGGCCCCTCATTTCCAGAACGCACCACAGGCCGAAGGAAAACGCACGGTCCTGTTGTCAGGCACCTTGACCCCTTCAGGCCGTTCATGGCACAATACGCCTGTGGTGTTATCGTTTTTTCTCCTGTTATTTTTTCAAGGGACCGCCTATGAATACCCCCGATACCGAGTATTATCGAAATGTTTGCGCCCCCCGTCCAATGCGGCATCAGTGCGGCGAAGAAGGGACCAAAGAATCTCCCCTGCCAACCCTGTTGCTGCAATCACGGACCGTAATGGTGGTGGGCGATATAGACCAGGAACGCGCGGAGGATGTCATCAGCCGGTTGCTGGTTCTGGACGCAAAGTCCCACGACCCCATCAAGGTTATAATAACATCGCCGGGCGGCCATGTGGATTCGGGATATGCCATTCATGATGTAATGCGGTTCATCGCCTCGCCTGTCCTCAGTATCGGCGTCGGCTGGGTGGCGAGCATCGCGGTGCCCATTCTACTCGGCGCGGCCAAGGATAAACGCTACGCCCTGCCCAATACCCGGTTCCTGCTGCACCAGCCGAGCGGCGGCGCAGGCGGCCAGGCGGCGGACATTCGCATTGAGGCCATGGAAATCCTGAAGATACGGAACCGTATCAACGCCCTGATTTCGAGGGAAACCGGGCAGCCCGAAGAAAAGGTGGCACGGGACAGCGACCGTAATTTCTGGATGACGGCGGAAGAAGCCCTCGAGTATCACTTGATCAGCAAAATCATCTTGAATGTGGACGAAATCGGCTGAAGACCGCATCCGGGAACTCTGCGCCACCCCGATTTCGGGGACTACCTTGGACCTGATTGAGAAAGTCCTCCGACCCCGACAATGACTGCCGGTAAAGATCACCATCAAGAGACAGGAAAAGGCATGCGCGTTCTCATAACCGGCGCAACGGGCCTTATTGGCCGCGCAATAAACGGGTACCTAAAGACAAAGGGCGTTGAAACCGTCACTCTGGTCCGTAAGCCCCCTGTGCCATCCGACTCTTCGCACCTATATTGGGACCCCGATAAGCGTGTTTTGAACCCGCACGGTCTCGAACAGTTCGATGCCGTGGTCCACCTGGCCGGGGAGAACATTGCGGCGGGACGCTGGACAGTGGAGCGCAAACGCCGTATCTTCGACAGTCGGATCAAGGGAACCTCCCTGCTGAGCACGGCGCTGGCAGCATGCGCTACCCCGCCAAAGGTCGCGATATCGGCCTCTGCTGTGGGGTATTATGGCGACTGCGGTAATGCGGTCCTTGAGGAAAGCGCCGGACCTGGCCGGGGTTTTCTGGCGGAGACCTGCCGCGCCTGGGAAGGGTCCGCGCAACCTTTGACCGCTGCGGGGATCCGCACCATCTTCCTGCGCACGGGCATGGTGCTGAGTCCTTCCGGCGGCGCCCTGGAGCGCATGCTCCTGCCATATCGCCTGGGCGTCGGCGGCCCCATCGGCCTCGGACAACGCTGGATGAGCTGGATTTCCCTGGAAGACCTGGTACGGCTGATTGTTTATTGCCTGGAACAGGAATCCTTGTCAGGGCCCGTCAATGCCGTGTCCCCCCACCCCGTGATGAATCGAGAGTTCGCGCATACCCTGGGCCGGTTGCTCCGGCGTCCCGCCCTATTGCCGACACCCCCATTCGCACTTCGGCTGGCCTTCGGGGAAATGGCCCGTGAGTTGCTGCTTTCCAGCACGCGTGCCGTTCCAAAACGCCTCGAAGAAACACAGTTTGACTGGCGGCATCCCCGGATCGAGTACGCATTGCGACACTGTCTCCACAAAACCTCTTGAGCGTTCCGTTCCGCACCCTTTCGCATTGCCCGCACCGTTGGCGTGATGCCGGGGAAAGTGCGCCCGCCCAGCGGCAGCCGGTTACTCCCGCTCATACAGACGTTGTTCCCAATCATACTTCCTGGACGTGACCAGGTTTTCGAGACGTCGTATGCGGCCTTCAAGGTGGTCGTAGGTGGACTTGAGGCGACGCAGCGCCATGGTGCGCGATGCGGCATAGGAATTATAAAACTCCGCGTCGATATCGCTGCTGAGCGGCAGGATGGGTTCCACGCGCATCAATAATGCCGCAAGGAGATATCCCGCAACCATAGGCCATACTCCGGTGAATACCGCCAGAACGATAACGAGCAGCCGTGTCCCCGTAACGGAAAGATCAAAATGTTGCGCCAATCCCCTGCAAACGCCGAAGAAGATCCCGTTCCGTGAACGATACGGCCCCATACCGTACGCGCCCCGACGGGAAGCGCGCCCGTTGTAATATTCCTGAGGATTCATCGCCGGCCTCCTTGTTCCCGCTCGAGGAGCAAGGTCTCAAGCGCCTCCACGCGCTGTTCCATTTTGGTCAGTCCCCGATGAAGTTCCTGAATCAGACGTGCCTCCTCTTCACCGGCACCCCTGCTGACACCCCGGCCAACCAGTTTTACCACCGTCCAGCAGATGATGAACAGGCCGGCAAGCACGCTGCCGAAGAAAATCAGTACCGTACCGAAAATCAAGCTGTCCATGACACACATCCTTTACAGCCCTTGAGTCGAGCCTATCCTTCAGATACTGTCGCGCAGACGCGCTTCCCAGTCGTCACCTTCTTCCGCGGCAGCTTCGACGCGGCGCAAGCGCGCATCCAGCGAATCTGCCGCGTGGCGGCACGCCCGCGCCGCCCCATATTGGGCGTCCCGGGCATACCGGCGGTAAGGCGGTTCCCACCGACCCGGTTCACGCTTGAGCAGCAGCGCAGCCAACAGATATGCCGCGCCGACAGGCCAGAACCCCGTTACAACGAAGACAACCAGCGTTACGACCCGGGTCCAGAATACAGAAAGGTCCAGGCGTTCCGCAACACCACGGCAGACCCCGAAAAGCAGACCACGTCTCGAACGGTACAGATTCCGATGTTCATATGAATAAGGCATGAAAAAATCTCCTGAAGGTTCCACGGTTTTGTTTAAGCGGTAGTGGAAGGACGGCCCTGTTTCCTGGCCATCAGCGCGGCCAGCTCTTTTTCTATCTCGTCGTCTTGTTCCAAGGCGGCGAAAGACTCTTCCAAGCCGGGTTTCCGCGCCATATTGACCAGTTCCGCTTCCGCCTCCATGCGGTCGATGCGCTGTTCAAACAAGTTGAACCGGTGTACGGCCTCCGACGTTTCATAGCGGCGGATGCCGGTCTGGGCGCGATGTTTATCCTGGGCGTGACGGTGCCGCTGGACCAGCACGCGCTGTTTTTCACGGGCGGCCGCCAGTTTCTCTTCCAGCTGACGGATGTCTTCCTGATACCGAGCCACCACCTCGCGGGCTTCCTGCTGTTCCCGTTCCAGCGCTTCCGCACGTTCGATGTGGCGGCGCTTTTCGGTCAAGGCCTCCCGGGCGAGGTCAGGACGCTCCCGGTCCACGGCCAGCATGGCCTTGTCTCCCCAGGCCCGGCCCAGCGCCGCAGCGGAAGCCATGTCGCGCTGTATTTGTTTTTCAGCCGCCATGGTGCCTGCACAGTTGGCCTTGATTTCAACGAGGGTGTCTTCCATTTCCTGGATGATCATTTTGACCATCTTTTCCGGGTTCTCCGCCTTGTCCAACATCGCGTTGATGTTCGAACTGATGATATCGCCCAGTCGTGAAAAAATACTCATGATTCTGCTCCTGTCAAAGGGCGGCCGGGCCGTCCGGTTGTTGTTTCATCCAACACATAGTGAGCAACTTGCGTGCCAAAGCAACAGCAAGGTCCATCTAACACGAAATGAACAGGTTAGCGGCTTTATTCTGGACCGAACCAAAATAGTGGTAGTATTTTATGCCATATTATGGTAAACTTTACAATATCTGGTAAATTCAACTATAAAAAGATCTGGGAAAGGAGCAAATGCCCCCACGGACACAAAGGACTTCAAGGACGGAAAGGCTGATGACATAGCCTCCCCCATACCATTCCGCTTTTATCCCTATACTGAAACCGTCGCTCCTTCCTGCCTTGACGGTGCCTTTGTATCCCGTATGCATTACGGCGCGGGGGTGCCTGATGAACCCGGTAAGTTTCCGGAGAGAGGAGAAAATTATGGTTGAAGCAGCAGGAACCCCGGGCATGCCGGTAACGGTGGATGCACTTGGCATTTCGGAAGCTTTTCTGAATTTTCAGGAACACCTGTCCCGGGTTGCCGTGGTCAACCGTCCTGTGCTGCTGGTGGGAGAACGGGGCACGGGGAAGGAACTGGCGGCCAAACGCCTGCACTATTTATCGCGCCGATGGGACGGTCCACTGGTGGCGTTAAACTGTGCGGCATTGGCGCCCACCCTGATTGAATCGGAGCTGTTCGGCAATGAACCCGGAGCGTTTACCGGTGCGGTTGCCCGGCGTCATGGCCGGTTTGAGGCTGCCGGTGGCGGAACTCTTTTTCTGGATGAGCTGGGCAACATCCCCCTGTTCGTTCAAGAGAAGATTTTGCGCGTCGTGGAATATGGCGTTTTTGAGCGGGTAGGCGGATCCGAGCCTGTTTCAGTGGACGTGCGTTTGCTCGGCGCCACCAACGTGGACCTGCCCGCTCTGGCAGCTACCGGTCGGTTCATGCGCGACCTGCTGGATCGCCTCTCCTTCGAAGTGCTTTTTTTACCCCCCTTGCGGGAACGCCGGGAAGATATTTTACTGCTGGCCCATCATTTTGCGGCACGGATGGCAATGGAACTGGGGAGCACGGAAACACCCGAATTCAGTCCCGCCGTAAAAGCGCAACTGGAACACTATGCCTGGCCAGGCAACATCCGCGAACTGAAGAACGTGGTGGAGCGAGCGGTGTACCGGGCTGAAGGCAGGGTGGTGAATACATTATGTTTCGAACCCTTTATTTCCCCCTTTGCCCGCAGCGAGCCCGTCCACGCGGCTCCCAAAGGGCCAACGTCCATCAGTACGTCTCCGGAAATATCGGGGAAAACGAATTTCAGGGAAGCAGTGGAAACTTATGAAATCGGGCTTCTCCGGGACAGCCTGCGCTATTGCCGCCACCATCAACGGGATGCCGCCGCCTATCTTGGCCTTACCTATCATCAGTTTCGCGGGTTATACCGGAAATATGAACGCAGGCTGATGGATGTCGAATAGGGGTTCCCTATCTGGTCAGGGAGTGGGCACGCTGGACACGACATGATGGACGGTTTCGGCACACGTGAGCCCCTTTTCCTCAAAATCGGGTTTGAGTATGAGTCGGTGTTCGAGGCACGGCAGCGCCATTGCCCGCACGTCCTCAGCGCCGACCTCGGTGCGCCCGCTTAGCGCCGCATGGGCCCGGCTTGTCAGTACCAGGGCCTGAGTCGCCCGCGGCCCCGCCCCCACTTTCACGGACGTATGATTCCTGGTAACCCGGACGAGTTCCACAATATAGCGCAAAATGGTTTTCGGCACCGTGATA
>JAKLHG010000149.1 GCA_022710255.1 Candidatus Hydrogenedentota bacterium | reverse complement strand
AAGGTCGGGCTGATAAAAGCGATTGAACAGGACCAGCCCGTCAGCGCCCGGTTCGTCAAGTTTTTTCGCCATATTAACGAAGGCGCTGAAATACGGTCCGACCTTCACCGCGACCGGGATCGAAATCGCGGCTTTTACATCGCGGACCAAATCAATATACAGGTTTTCCACGGTCCCGCCGTCCATGTCAGGGTCCGTGGGAATGAAATATACGTTCAACTCCAGCGCATCAGCGCCAGCTTCCTCTATTTGCTTAGCGAACTCCTTCCAGCCGCCTGTGGAAACCCCGTTCAGGCTGCCGATGACAGGAATGCCCACAGCCGCCTTCACTTGTCGTATATATTCAATATAGGTGTCCGGCCCCATTCGGTACTCACCCGCATCGGGAAAGTAGGAAAGCGCCTCCGCGAAACTCTCTTCGCCCTGCTGTAAGTTCGCGTTTAATTCGTGGCTGAGATGGGCAATCTGCTCCTCAAACAACGAGTGAAGCACCACGGCAGCCGCGCCCGCGTCTTCCATGCGTTTCACGTTGTCCAGAGACTCACACTGGGGCGAGGGAGATACCACCAGCGGATTTTTCAGTTCAAATCCAAGGTATTTGGTTGTCAGGTCCATTTCTATCTCCTTGTCTGGGTGGCATCGGCCAGCCGGCCTGTTACAGGGGTTTACAACAATTGCAGTCTAACGTGATCAGGAAACCGGCTTTTCCGGTTCCGGATTGATGGAATCACCACAGGGCATGTCGGCAAGGTAAGAATAAATCCGCCAGCGCTCGGCGATATCCTTACGCGCCTCGACCAACAGCTGTTTGGCAACTTCAGGCTTGCTCAAAGTTAACATTTTATAGCGGGTCTCGTTGTACGCATACTTTTCAAAGTCCAGTTCCGGCGCTTTCGAATCCAGTTGGAACGGGTTCTTGCCCTCGCCCTTCAGGGCGGGATTGAACCGGAAGAGGGGCCAATGGCCGGATTGTACCGCCGCTTTTTGCTGTTCAAGGCCCATGGACAAGTTATAGCCATGGGCAATGCAATGGCTATAGGCGATAATCAGGGATGGTCCCGGGTAGGCTTCAGCCTCCAGGAAAGTCTTTACCGTGTGGGAATCGTTGGCGCCCAGCGCCACATGGCCCACATAAACGGAACCATAGGTCATCGCAATAAGGGCTAGGTCCTTCTTGCCCAGGGGCTTGCCCCCTGCCGCAAATTTTGCCACAGCACCACGGGGGGTTGACTTGGAACACTGCCCGCCGGTGTTGGAATACACTTCCGTATCCAAAACAAGCAGGTTGATATCGTAACCCGAGGCGATTACATGATCAAGACCGCCGAAGCCGATATCGTAAGCCCAACCGTCACCACCCACACCCCACACGCTCTTGTGCACCAGGAAGTCGGCCACGTGCAGCAGCGCCTTCGCTTCCATGCTCGACTGTCCTGCGAGTTTTTCTTTTAACAGCACCACGCGCTTGCGTTGCTCCAGAATTTCCGGCTCCGTTTTCTTGCCGGAGTTTTCGATAAGCGCCTGGACCAATTCACCGCCTATAACCCCTTCCAGACGTTTCAGCAATTCTTCGGCGAACTGGGTCTGGCGGTCAATGGTAACACGCATACCCAGAGAAAATTCAGCCGCATCTTCAAAGAGGGAGTTGTTCCACGTGGGACCGCGTCCCTCTTTATTCGGCGCCCATGGCGTGGTGGGCAGATTGCCGCCATAAATACTGGAGCAGCCCGTGGCATTGCCGACAAACAAACGGTCGCCGAACAACTGGGACAACAGTTTTAGATACGGGGTTTCGCCGCACCCGGCACAGGCGCCGCTGAATTCAAACAGAGGTTGCAACAACTGAACGTCCTTGACCAGGTTATGCTTCACGGCGTTGCGGTCCACTTCAGGAAGGGTCAGGAAGAAGTCCCAGCAGGCGCGCTCGCGCTCGCGAATGGGAACCTGTTCCACCATATTGATGGCGTGCAGTTTCGGCTCCTGTTTATTCTTGGCAGGGCAGGTCTGTACACACAAGGTGCACCCCGTGCAATCTTCAGGGGCGATTTGCAGCACAAAACGTTTGTCGGGAAAGTCTTTCCACTTGGCCTTGGCGGACTTAAATCCTTCCGGTGCATTTTCCAGCGCCTCAGCATCCACAATCTTCGAACGTATGACGGCGTGGGGACAGACCAGGCCGCATTTGCCGCACTGAATACACGTTTCCGGATCCCAGAACGGTATTTCGAGGGCAATATTGCGCTTTTCCCACTGGGTGGTGCCAACCGGGAAGGTGCCATCCACGGGCATCTTGCTGACCGGAAGTGTTTCGCCTTCCTCCACGAGGATGGACGAGGTAAATTCGTGCAAGAATTCCGGAGCGTGCTCCGCCACCGGCGGACGCAGATCAAACTTGCTCGTCACCGTTGCCGGCACCTTCACTTCGTGCATATGCTCAATGGCCATGTCGACAGCGGCACAGTTTTTCTGCACAATGGATTCACCCCGCTTGCCGTAGGTTTTCTTGATGGAAGTCTTGATGGATTCGATGGCCTGTTCCTGCGGCAGTACGCCGCTGATATAGAAAAAACAGGTCTGCATGACGGTGTTGATGCGTCCACCCATCCCGGCCGCCTTGGCCACTTCAAAACCGTTAATAACGTAGAACTTAATTTTTTTCTCTATAATGCGGCGCTGCGCCGTTTTCGGCAGATGGTCCCACACTTCTTCAGAACCGTAAATGCTATTGAGCAGAAATACCGCCTTGTCTTCGGCGCACTTGAGCAGGTCAAATTTTTCCATAAAGGAAAATTGATGGCAGGCGACGAAATTGGCGCGGCTGATGAGGTAGGTGCTCCTGATGGGCTTCGGACCGAAACGCAGGTGAGAGGTCGTCATGGCGCCGGATTTGCGCGAATCATAGACGAAATACCCCTGGGCGCAATAGCCGGCATCCTCGCCGATAATCTTGATGGAGTTTTTGTTGGCGCCGACGGTGCCGTCCGCGCCCAGGCCGAAAAAGATAGCCCGGGTCGTATCGGGGCTTTCCGTGGTAAAGTTGGGATCATAGTCTACGCTCGTATTGCCAACGTCGTCCTTGATACCGACGGTAAAGCGCTTACGCGGTGTTTGGAGAGCCATTTCATCAAATATGCCCTTGACCATGGCGGCTGTAAATTCACGGGAAGACAAGCCATAACGTCCGCCCAGCATGACCGGGAGCTCTTTAAAGGGCGCGGTTTTCGCCATCACCGCTTCAGCCACCGCCGTGAAGACATCCATGAACATGGGTTCGCCCGCGGCGCCGGGTTCCTTGGTGCGGTCGAGCACGGCAACGGTCTTGACCGACGGGGGCAACGCGTTTATAAACGCCGCCGCGGAGAATGGCCGGTACAGGCGCACAATAACGCCACCGATTTTTTCTCCCTTTGCCGCCAGGTATTCGATGGTTTCCGTCACCGCTTCGGCGGCCGATCCCATGACAACAATTACACGTTCCGCATCGGGCGCGCCGACATAGTCAAAAAGATGATATTTGCGGCCGACGACAGCGGCGAACTTGTCCATGACTTTCTGCACGATTTCAGGACAGGCATCGTAATAAGGATTGCATGCCTCGCGGGCGGTGAAGAAAATGTCAGGATTCTGGGCGGTACCCCGGATAACCGGGCGGTCGGGGGACATGGCGCGCTGGCGGTGGGCAAATACCAGTTCATCGTCTATCATCGCACGGATATCTTCAGGGAGCAGCATCTCTATGCGGTTTACTTCGTGGGACGTGCGGAACCCGTCAAAGAAGTGCATAAAAGGAATGCGCGCCTCCAGCGTCGCCGCATGGGCGATGAGCGCCATGTCATGGGTTTCCTGAATGGAATTGGAACACAGCATGCCAAATCCCGTGCTGCGCGCCGCCATGACGTCGCTATGGTCGCCAAAAATCGAGAGGGCATGTGTCGCCACCGTGCGCGCGGTAATGTGAAACACCGTCGGCGTCAATTCCCCGGCAATTTTGAACATGTTGGGCAACATCAGCAACAGGCCCTGGGACGCGGTAAAGGTGGTTACCAGCGAACCTGACTGCAGGGCGCCATGCACCGCCGCCGAAGCGCCGGCTTCGCTCTGCATCTCCACTACCAGCGGCGTAGTGCCCCAGATATTCTTGCGGCCTTCCGACATCCACTGGTCCGCCCACTCTCCCATGGGGGAGGAAGGCGTAATCGGGTAAATGGCCGCCACTTCACTCACCTGATAGGCCACATGGGCAACCGCCTCATTTCCATCCATCGTACGTACAGGTCTGTTCATCGTCATTCGAACTCCACTTTGAATTTAGGGAAAACTTGTTGCTGAATACCAGACATCCGCCGCCCCGCCACACTCAGGCACGGTAGCGCATATACCGTAAGGAAACGGCACCTCTCTTGTGCAGAATAGGGCCGCCAGTGCGAGGCATACTGAAATCCACCGTTGACGAAAAGGGTTCACGCTCTCAAGCAGACGATGGAGGCGGTGTTCTTATTATGCAAGACAGGGGTGCTGGATTCAAGAGGAGGTATTATCACTTGTTAAGTATACTAAACACTCAGCCTCTCAAAAAATGACGCGCGCCCTATGCGCCACAGCCGGCCCACCGTTGAAAAGCCCCCGCGCCCTGGTGTTTTTTAACGCTCCACGCGATGCAGGGAGGCGGTTTGTACCCTCCTGGAATCGACTCGGAAATAGATGGCATTGGGACCCTCCGGCAAGCGGAGAGCCCCAATGACTAGTAGAGCGTAAGTGAAGAGGTCGTGTTCAGGTGTTTACGGTGTCAAGGAGCAATAGGATTTACCGGCGAGGCAGGCGCTGGAAGCGCAATATCCGGAAGGGAAGCCACCGGGCAATTACCCGTCGGGCAGGCGCCCCGTGACGGCACGCAACCCATGCTGAGCAACCGGTTTTCACTCGCGGGAGCGACGGGAGATTGCACTACTGCCGGTGCCACACCGCATTCCTGCGACAGGAGCGTAAAAGGCTCACCGGGGAACGGATAGGCATTCCCATAAAGATAGGTATTGTTCATAAAATTGAATGTGGGGCGTTCCACTTCCAGGAACCGTTTCCCGGCGGCAATGCGATACTGCAAATAGGCGTCAAATTCACGTTTCTGCATATCAAGGCGCATCTCACGCTCCCGTAGATTCAGCGCATGGTTGGCATCCCATTCCGCCTGGTCGCGGTAGTTTATCGTTTCTATGTTCTGTTCCATGCATTGCCGCGCATATTCCTGGTCATGGCGCAGGCTATCGCGGTTGTACTGGGCCATTTCATCAATGATCATCTGTGGAATGGCCGCCAGCACTTTCGCTTTCCAAAGTTCGCCGTAGCGCATTTCATTTTTGGGACAAGGCCCGCTAAAACGTTCGGCAACCGACCAAGTATCAATAATATTGACTTGCGCGACCCAATTGCAGCCGACGGTCCGGGCCAGTTGAGCCTCCGCCTGGGCTTCTTCCGTTTCGCGGCTGATCTGGGCCGGTGATTTCAACATCCAGTTCAATTTATAGGCGGCACGATACGGCCATTCGGCGGTGCTTTCGGTGGCGGTTGTGAGGGTATAGGCGTCGGTATTACCCAGATACAGCCCGATATAGCTGCTGACCTTTTGCAGAGCGTCCTGATGCGCCTGCTCAAGGGCGAGCGCTTCGCTTGTCGCCTGCTCCTGCGACACGCCTACAAAGTAGATGGTCCCGTCGGCCGGCGGCAAACCATTCGCCTGGGCCCAGGGCGGTGCGGCCACGGTCATGTCGTGCATGCTCGGTGTTAGCACGACCCGGTTCTGGGCGCATCCAACGATCAGCACCATCAGTACCGCCAATACACTCAGTTGTACATAGGTTTTCATAATGCTCCACTCCTTTTTTTGGGTTTTGGGTTTCAAATATTTCCAGAGGCGCCCCACCGCGGGAAGCCCTTTGCACACAAAAGATTAAACTGAACCGCTATCAAGGCCGTTTTCGGCATGAAACTCAACGCATGCGCGCGCGGGCGCACTGAACTTCCTGGTTGTAGATACCGTGAATGTTCATCTGGTCCAGTCCCGTCCGGATGTTGCCCAACCGCGTAACCGCCAGAATAGTCCCCAGCGTTTGCGCCTGGGCGACCGGGTCCACGCCACCGCCTTCAACGCCGACAATTTGGTGGACAGGGCTTACATCCGGTTCCATGCGGCCGCCGCCGGGATACAATTTCTGTTTTGGTTTTCCATAGGCGTCCTGCGTCCATACCTCCAGATTGTCGGGAGGGGTAATATCCGAACCGAACACCCACATGCGGGTACCGTCGCTGGAATGCAGATACACGCGGCTCTGTCCGGCAGGCCCCGCATATTCACGGGCCGCCACATTAGGGTATTCTTTGTAAGACACCTGGGTGCTGCCGGCCAGACCGCCCCGGGCGGCGCGTGCTACCCCCACAGCATCGTTGGTGTATTCCAGGATCATTAAGTCATTCTCTTTCCAGAACTGGGGCAGACACCCGCGATAGGCGGCATAATGTGGATTTTCCGGCGGCGAGTACGGGTCATAAGAAACGATGGTAACCACCTTGTCCTCGCGCAGCCAGTCCAGGTATTCGTCCTCGATACGGAACGGAATGGCGCTAACCGACGTGTATTCAGTGGGGAGATAGGTCTGAATGATACCGTTGATCACCCGGGGATACGGTTCATTGCCGTTTTCAACCATCAGCCGAAGGGCCACGATACGCGCCTTGATGCGGTTCAACTCCGTTCTCCAGTCCTCAATCTGGTTCGTCAGGGACTCCACCAGCGGCTGGGCAAGCAGTTTGTCGCGCGCCTCGTCATCCCCTTTAAGCCAAGTCTCGTTCGCCTTTATCTTCTGTACAAGTCTTTCGATCTCCCCGTCTATCTGGGTGCGTTCCACATCACTTTGCGTTGTGACCTTCTGTACCTGAAGGCCGCTGATTTGGGTACTGATCCCGGCACTCTCCGAAATCAGCGTCGCGCGCGCATCCTGAGACAGCAATCTGGCGGTCAGCCCCATGTTCTCACTTAACTGTGTTTCCGCGTTTCTAATCGCGTTGTAAAGCGTTTCTGATTTGCCTTGCAATATCTGCATACGACGAAATTCATAATTCGTCGGCAGGGTCATTGACATCCAATAAGTGGAGTTGTTGTCCAGGTTCACCCGGTTATTAATGGCATAAGACGGGTTCTCCCAGCCGAACTGGACCGATTGCACATCCTCATCACAGCCCATCTTGGAAAACACCGCCACGGGCAGAGACGCCGGACAACCTCCGTCATCGGATACGGTCGGTTCCGCCATTCGCAGTTGCATGGTTACGGGCACAGTGCTGCAGCCTGTGACCAGCAGACCTATACAGACGCCCATAAATACCAATAAACATAAGGGTACTTTTCGCATAGGGGTTCCCTTCCCATTTGTTTGCAGGCCGCACAAAACTCGTCCTGTCTCTTGAATCATTCTGTTCTTATCCTGAAACAGCAAACAAGACAACCCAAGCCCTGTTTGTCATGAACACACGATTCATACTTCCATTTGGGACAGCCCTTGTCCCGATAGCCCTTCAATCGCCCTTATCCATATGCGGTTTCTTCGGAATAGCCGTACTCAGCCTGTCAGCAATCCAACGAAACCATATTCAGCCACTTTTACCAAGAAATAATGAAAAGGACGACAAAACGTTTTTATTGTAAACTATTTATCTTTAAAAGTCAAGGATTTATTCTTGACAAATTTCGAGCGCCCAAAATATGGAGATAACATTTCATTAAAAACTGTCTCAAACCTCAGATACGAGTCATTTCTTTACAATAACCATGAGATACAATGATTAAATTATTTTGCTTGTTACGTTTTTGATTATTGTCAAAGGTCATTCTTTGGTATTCATAGAACTTAAGGAAGATTTTTATGGGCCAGTATTTAAATTATTGTTTTCTTGAACAAAATCCAATACTTTACAAAGAAAAGGATTGTACACAAAAAGCCAAATTCTGTAAGGAAATACTTGACGGAGGTGGAAAGATAAGCGGTGTTGGACTAAGAGATGGACCTTAAGACAATGGATTCACTCAGAAGTTAATTACTTCGTGATGTAAGGCGATGGGATGCCGCTGCCACGGTCCTTATGCTTATTGGCTTCACCCCAGCAATTCGTTTTTTTTTCGTGCGGAATCAACAACCACCGGCAGAGCCGGTGGCATGAGGAGGGCTCCTAAAAGGAGCCTCATGAAAACAACTATCGATTCCGTCTCAAAGCCTTGT
>JAKLHG010000148.1 GCA_022710255.1 Candidatus Hydrogenedentota bacterium | reverse complement strand
GCCGGAAAAATAGAACAGGATCGAGGCCTTGCGTATACGGCGTTTATGCAACCGTTGCGCAATTTCCAGCAGCGCGGCAATCCCGGAGGCGTTATGATTCGCCCCCGAAGAAACATCCCCGCCGAAAGCGGCCAGCAGCACCACACCGGCAGTAAGCGCAAAGGCGGCAATACCCCCTGTGCGAATCCACCAGGTAAAGGGGTTCGCGACCCCCTGGTATGCGCCGAAAGCATCGACCAGGCAGGTGGCCAGTATCAGGACCATGCCCGCCATAAGCGCCTGGTGAACATACCGTAGAAGCGGCAGGCCTGCGGCATCGGACACCGGGTTTGTGTCCGTGTCCAGGTAGGCCGTGAACACCAGAAGCCGGTCCGGATTCTCCCCTTCCTTAAAACCGACCACACTGAAGGATTCGAAATAGGCAAACAGCCTGGAAAATACGGGATACCCCATAAACTCGGCGACATAGGCAATGAAGATAAAGAAGCCATAGCAAAACGCCACGGCAGGCCACCAGAACGCCAGCGCGCAGGTAACGACGAATTCCCCATAGTATGCCGCCATAACCAGGCGGAAATTGTCCACCACCCCGTACCCGGTTTTGTGGGCTTCGTCCACATAAGGCTTCAGTCGTTCGAGCACATAGTCGGCCGCTTGCTCCTCTTGCTCCGTGGCCGACTGGCGGTGTTCCAGGGTCTCAGCCAAATACCGTATATCTTCGTTGATGTTTTCCATAAGGACCAGAATTCCCCTTGGCGCACCGCGTCAACGCACCGGGAGGGATGAACCGCACCTGCCGCGGCAGCAGGCGGATAAAGCCATCTATACCCTTTGAATACACAGATATTATATCGTTTTCCGGCACTTTTGACAAAAGCGCGGCTGCCGCCGGGCGGCACGGGTCAGGGGATGAAATCCAGTTTGTCCCGCCGCCCGGGAAGCCGCCGAAAGTCCCGGTCAATACATGTGGCGGTTCGTTCCTTGTCGCACCCGGCGGTTTCACAGGAGAACGCGAAGAGCTGTTCGGAAAGGCGGGCAAGGGACAGGCCATGGGCACGCCCTTCACGTTGCCAGAGAAACGCGGCAAAGGCGTTGAACACTGCGAAGGGGGACCCGCCCGCCTGCCATAGTAAGGGCAGGCTTTCCGGGAAATGGCCCCGGTTATAGTACAAATCAAAATAGCGGGCGAATCGTTTCAGCCGTTGAATCATCGGGAAAGGCATTTCGGGCGTTTCCAGCACCTCGTAGGGAGGGCGCGCATCAAAGGTCAGTCCCCGTCCCGCCTCATCGACCATGGGGGTTCCCTTAAGCCGTTTCAGCAGGCCCACCTGGATTTCCTGAACCCCGGCCTTCACAAGGGCGTCGAAACCCCGTGCCAGAACCGCTTCCGTGTCGCCGGGCAAACCGATAATCAAATCCGCATGCAACAACGCGCCGGTATGGTTTCTCAGGAAGGCGATAGTTTCCATCGTCCGTCCCATATGCTGGCGGCGCCCTATCTTTTGCTGCGTTTCCTCACTGAAACTCTGGACACCCAGTTCAAGATGCAGCATACCCTGTGGAAAGGCCGACATCATCTCCAGGATTCTGTCCGAGAGCCGGTCGGGCATGATTTCAAAATGCAGTTGCATCTCCGGCATGGAACGCAGGAGAAAGAAACGCAGGATTTCGACCACCCGCCCGTCGTCAATATTGAATGTCCGGTCCGTGAATTTAAACAGGCGCACCCCCCGTTCCAAAAGCAGGGTCATATCGGCAAAAAACACGGGGAGGGGAATGTTACGGACCTTTTCATCACGCGAGGAAAGACAAAAAGCGCAACGATACGGACACCCCCGGGAACTTTCCACGTAAATAATTCTGTTCCGGATATCCTCCTCCGTATACAGCGCGTAGGGTGACGGGCGGGTATCCAGCGCGGGCGGCGGTTCGGAAATATATCCGGACGCGGGAAGTTCTCCCCCCGCCAGTCGGCCAATCAAACCGCAAAGCGCCTCTTCTCCTTCCCCGGAGATAATAAAATCCGCCGCCTCAAGAAAGGTCGCGTTCCCGTCATTTTCCGTCATTTCCGGCCCGCCCAGCACCAGGATGGTACCGGGTGAAACGGAACGGATGATAGACGCGACATGGGTAATCAGGTCCACGTTCCAGATATACACGCCGAAGCCGATGACATCCGGCCCGGAGCCCAAGAGGGCCTCGGCCATTTCAACAGCGGACTGTTGTATGGTAAATTCCCGGATGGACGTCTCGTAACCACGTTCCTTCAACGCCGCAGCCAGGCATCGCAATCCGAAAGCGCAGTGCGTGTAGCGCGCGTTTGCCGTTGTCAGTATGATCTTCATGGCCTATGAACCCCGCGCGAACGCTTCCCCTGCCGCCAGGCACAGGCGGGTTTCCCAAACCCTCCTTCCTCTCATCGCTTTCTTTTTCGGACCGTTACACCATCAGCGCTTCAACAGGCACCGCACCGGTCCTCTTTCGGCAAGGGAAAATCAGCATCCCTTTTGCCGCGGGAAAAGCCCGATACTCACTCCTGGCCGGTGGTAATATTCACCCCCACTTCGCCATTCGCAAGGGCAAGCATGATGGACAGCACTCGCCCCTCTTTCTTGTAATTCAGCATGTGCATCTCCGAACTTTGCGCCATAACCATGACTTCCTCCCACCCCTGTTCGACACAGGATTTCTTGAAAAATTCCGCAACCGTATTCATATCGTCGGACAGGGTTCCGGATAAAGTGAAGCCCTGGTTTTCATTTTGAACGACCATTTGGAGTTTGATGTCCGGGTAAAGCGGAACGTCGGCGGGAAAGGCCTCCGGAATTTTAGCCTGGGGGCCGGATTGCATCTTAATCGTGCCGTCCGGACCATCTATATTCATCTGCATACCGTCTTCCGTGGTATTCATGGTAGTGGTGGTCTGCCCGTCCTTTTCATCCTTGACGGTTATGGATAGGGAATCATTGTCCTGATTAATATTCACATCGGCCGTCTTGCCTTCCTGGGCCAGCCCCCGTTCGATAATCTGTTCAACCGCTTTCTCCTGAATAACCGTTTCAGGCTCCTTGCTCCCGCAACCGGCCACGATAAGGCAACAGGTGATTCCGGCAATCCATTCTTTCAGGGCGAAGGTTTTCATAGTCAAACATTTCCTTTCTATTCAGGCGTTAAAAGGTGCGTATTTGGTGCAGCCACTACGGCACATCCAGCCGCAAAAGGAACCGTCCGGGACCAGACCGGCGCCTCAGGACATCCCGTATCTTTATGATAACACATACGTTGCGCCATTATCTTTTTCGGGACCAAAATCCGTTTTTTCTAAGAGCCTTTCAGCGCCGCGTCCTTATCGTGAAGTTGCTATCCCGCCGTTCAAACCCGTATACTTTACTATCTTCAAGCAGGTCTCAAAGGATACCCCATGGCACTATCAGAAATACTGCTACCCGTACATGGCATACTGTTGATCGGGTCTTTCATCCTGGGCACCGTTATCGGCAGTTTCTGCAATGTCTGCATCAGCCGCTGGCCCGCGGGAGAGTCCGTGGTACAGCCCCGTTCCCGGTGCCCCAAATGTCTGAACAGTATCGCCTGGTATGATAATATCCCCCTAATCAGCTGGCTGATACTAGGCGCCCGCTGCCGGAATTGCCGGGCGTCCATCAGCGCCCAATACCCCCTGGTAGAGGGCTTGACGGGTGTCATGTTCGCGCTGGCCTACTGGCGTTTCGGCCTCACGATTGCCACCCCGGTGTATATGCTGTTCTGCTCCGGCATGATTATTGTGACCTTTCAGGACTTTACCGACTGGACCATTCCGGACGAGGTCACGTTGTCGGGAATTCCCGCAGGCGTCGCCTTGTCACTGGTCGGGATGGCCCTTGAAGACGCTTCGGGCCTGCGTGTGACCAGTCTTTTTGACGCGCTGGGCGGGGCGGCCCTCGGCGGTGGCATCCTGTTCACCCTGGACCGTATCACCGTGTTCGTGCTGAAGAAACCCGGCATGGGTTTCGGTGATGTGAAACTGCTGGCCATGGTGGGCGCATTCCTCGGATGGAAAGGCGCCCTGGGCACTCTTGTCATCGCGTCCCTGCTGGGAAGTGTCGTAGGTGTGGGCATTCTCGCCTACTTCCGCTGGTACGGGAAAACAGGAACAGGCCCCGGGGAAGCACCCACGGAACCGCCGGCAGGCGACAAGGAAACGATTACGCTCGAAGGGCACTATCTTCCCTTCGGCCCCTGGCTGGCGCTCGGCGCGGTTATTTTCCTGTTTATCGGTCCGGAAATCATCGATGCTTATTTCACCCTCATCGAACCCTCCCCCGAACCCATCGTTATTTTTAACGAAACGGATATGCTGATAAATTGATGCCGCAGTACCCCCGGGAAGAAATAGCCCTTCACTTTATCGAAACGCCCACGGTATTTCCAGTGGGTCCGGTAAATGTTTATCTTTACCCGGGCCCTCCCGTGACCCTGTTTGACGCGGGCACCAATACCCAGGAGGCTTTTGAAGCCCTGAACAACGGCCTGGCCGCGGAAGGCGTTCTTCTCGCCGATATTGACCAGGTGATTCTTACCCACCATCACCTGGATCATATCGGGCTGGTGCGCCGCATCAAAGAAGCGTCCGGCGCCAGGATACTGGCCCACCGGGAGGTGCCAGCCAGGCTTCCTTCCATCACCAACGAAACCGTTTTACGGAAACAGTTGAAATACCTCCTTGCCGAACTGGGCGCACCACAGACGATGGCGGAAGAGGTCATCCGGCAGCGTCTCTCCCTCCTCAACCTTATGGATGAAATCGAAATAGACGAAGTATTTGAGGACGGGGCAGGCATTGGCCCCTTTACCGCCCACTTCCGGCCGGGCCATTCCTCGACCGACTGTATTTTTACACACGCGCCCCAAAACTGGGCCGTCACCGGCGATCACCTGATCCACAGAGTCACACCGAACCCGTTGCTGCGGTGGAATCCCCGCCTGGAAGCCAGGGAAAGAAGCCTCGTGCTGTACTATGAATCCTTGCTGAAAACGCGGGATCTCGAAATCTCCTGGTGTTTTGCGGGCCATGGCGCGCCTTTCCATGACCACCGGGCGGCCATAGACAGCACCATTCAGCACATTGAGCGGCGCGGTGAACGCACCTTGAATGCCCTGCCCCCCGAAGGGGACACACCCTATGAGATGACCCTCAGGCTGTTCCCCCACCCCCGCAAAGATTCTTTCTATTACTGCCTGTCCGCCGTCACAGGGTACCTGGACTTTCTCGAAATGCGGGGAAAAGTGGCGCTGGATATCTCCGGCGGCATTACCCGCTATATTCCGGTATCCCCGTCCGCTTGACGTTCACCTTTGGTTGTGGTACACTATCTGTGTTAGCACTCTATATGGTTGAGTGCTAAAAGGTGTTTGACTGAACCGGAGGCGTGCTGCGGAACGTGCGGCAGGAAACGGAACACGATGCCAGCCAGTACCCGACAACAACCAGAGCAGCCCTTGACGGACCGTGAGCGTGAAATACTGAACGCGGTGGTCAACAGTTATATTACGAGCGCGGAGCCGGTCGGTTCCCGCACAGTGGTAAAACGTTTCGACCTGGAGTGGAGCGCGGCCACGGTGCGCAACATCATGTCCGACCTGGAGGAACATGGGTACCTGCAGCAGGTACACACCAGTTCGGGGCGCGTGCCTACGGACCTGGGATACCGCTATTATGTGGACCACCTCATGCGGGTGCACCGCCTGACGCTTCAGGAACGGCGCCGAATCGAGGGCGAGTTTCAGCACCGGTTGGACGACGTGAACGCATTGCTGCGCCACACCAGCCATCTGTTGGCTTTGGTGTCGCACCAGGCAGGTTTGGCGGAAATGCCCGACACGCGACAGGCACTGGTACAGCAATTTGAGCTGGTGCCCCTGGGCGAGAACCGGCTGTCCGTGCTGATGGTGGATAATTTCGGGACGGTCCACTCGGTGACCACCTCTCCGGGTGTTGCGAAGGATCCGTCTAAAATTGAATCTTTGAACGCCTTTTTAAATCAAAATTTTCGGGGCATCGCCATGGGTTCCCTGTCCGACATGGTTCGCACAAAGCTGAGCGAACTGGTGGACGAGCAGCACGAACTCGCGCAGAGCGCTCTGGAAGTGCTAGACCTGGTGCCCGTTCGCAAGGAAACGAAACTTTTTCTCGGCGGCACGGTGCAGTTGTTTGAACAACCCGAGTTCCAGCAGGTCGAACAGGCCCGGACGGTTTTCGGGTTGCTCGAAGAACACGACCGCCTGATCACCGTGCTGCGCAAGGCCGTGTCCGATGGGGATGGCCAAGCCATCTTCATCAGCAAGCATGAAGACAATATGGGCGCCGAAGGCATCGGTGTGGTGGCGTCCTCCTATGAAGTGGACGGCCAACCCGCCGGTCTGATTGGGGTCTTGGGACCGAGGCGAATGCCGTATTCCCGGTTGACCGCCGTGGTGCAATATACGGCGGGCCTGCTGGGACGTATCCTGACCCGACTGGGGAAGTAATCCGTTTCCCCATAATAACGTGTGTATGTAAGGCCCCCGAGATGTGGAGAATTACCCCGTTAAAATGAAAGAACAAGTGCACAAAACAGAACTTGAAATGATGCTCGAACGCAAGGCAGCCGAAGAAGCAGAACAAAAGGCACAGGCCGCAATCAAAAACGGACAGGCACCCGGCCCTGACAACGCTGCCGGTCTTTCCGAAGAGGCGGCGGCGCAACTGGCCGCGCAACAAGCGGAAGTGGAGCAGTTGAAAGACCAGCTGCTTCGCGCACGGGCGGAGTTCGACAATTACCGTAAACGCACCCTGCGGGAGATGGAACAGGTGCGACAAACGGCGTCCCTTAACCTGATACGGGTATTACTGCCCATCCTGGACAATCTGGAGCGCGCCCTGGCCCATGCGAATGAATCGGATGGACTAACCGAGGGAATCCGCCTTATCTATAAGCAGTTTATGGACGCGCTTGCCGGGGAAGGACTGGAGCCGATCCCCGCGAGGGGGGAATGCTTCGATCCGCTGATTCACGAGGCGCTGGCAACGGTACCGTCGGAAGAGATACCCCAGGGCATCATCACGGAAGAATATGAACGGGGCTATAAACAGCGCAATACCGTCGTGCGGCCGTCAAAAGTCATTGTAAGTTCGGGGCCCGCGGCGGAACCGGCCGCCCCCGTCCCTGCAGAGGAAGAACAAATGGATGAGACCGCCTCATCCTTGAATGAATAACGCCCGAAGGGCGTGCACCAACCAAAAAAGCAACCTAGAGGAGATTTAATAATGGGCAAAGTAATCGGCATTGACCTGGGAACCACCAACTCCTGCGTCGCGGTGATGGAAGGCGGGGAAGCGGTTGTTATCCCGAACACGGAAGGCAACCGAACCACGCCGTCGGTGGTCGCCTTTACCAAGGACGGGGAACGTCTTGTGGGCGCTGTGGCGAAACGTCAGGCGGTGACAAATCCCAAGAATACCATTTTCAGCATTAAACGGTTTATGGGACGCCGTCACGCGGAAGTACGTGAAGAAGAACGCATTGTACCCTATACCGTTGGGGAAACCTCGTCCGGCGATGTGCAGGTCGAGGTCATGGGCAAGACCTACCGGCCGCCGGAGATTTCCGCCATGATTCTGCAGAAAATGCGGGAAACCGCAGAGGCCTACCTGGGCCAGCCGGTTTCCGAGGCGGTCGTCACCGTACCGGCGTACTTTAACGATTCACAGCGTCAGGCCACGAAAGATGCGGGCCGGATCGCCGGGTTGGAAGTGCTCCGCATTATCAACGAACCCACTGCGGCGGCCCTCGCCTACGGCATGGACAAGAAGAAGGACGAAAAAGTCGCCGTATATGATCTGGGCGGCGGCACCTTCGACATCTCCGTGCTGTCCATCGGTGACGACAGCTTCGAGGTGCTGAGCACCAACGGCGACACCCACCTGGGCGGTGACGACTTTGATCAGAAAATCATTGACTGGCTGGCTGAGGAGTTCCTCCGCGACCAGGGTATCGACCTGCGAAAAGACCCCATGGCCCTGCAACGCCTCAAAGAAGGCGCCGAAAAGGCCAAATGTGAATTGTCCAGCGCGGTCACCACCGACATCAATCTTCCGTTCATCACGGCGGACGCGTCCGGACCCAAACATCTCAATTACACGCTTACCCGCGCCAAACTGGAGCAACTGTGCGATACTCTGTTGCAACGCACCAAGAATCCCTGCCACCGCGCTTTGGAAGATGCCGGCCTGTCCCCCCGGCAAATCGACGAG
>JAKLHG010000147.1 GCA_022710255.1 Candidatus Hydrogenedentota bacterium | reverse complement strand
CGGGAAGGTGTGACAACAGATGAACTTATGGGCGCGTCACGCCTGTCTTCCTCTGGGGTGGCCCGGGCGATGCATGACCTGGAAAGGTGCGGCATCCTTTCCAACGATTCCATTTTTACCGCGCTGGTTCATAGTGGTGTAGAAAATGCGTCCCGGAAAAGAATGGAAGCCACTGCCACGCTGGAGTCGGCATTTATAGAACTGCTTCAGGAAACCGAACCGGACCTTCAAAAAGGTGAGTCGTCGATATTGTTCCTGCGGCGTGTCACCCAGCGTCTCAAGGATGACGGTTATGAGCAGGCCCTCCCCGAACGGCTTTATCGTCTGCTGCAAAGCATGGAATCCGATGGAAAGTCGGAAGACCCGGGTATTGGCAGTGTTCGCTTGCGCAAAATAGACCCGGAAACGGTTCAGGTGTTATTGCAGCGCGACTGGGAATCTCTGAAGAAAACGGCGGAACTGAGAAGAACCGGTGCGCGTTTGCTTGTGGCCCACCTGCTTGCCTGTCTTTCTCCGGATGTGCGCGGCAACGATCTCCTCGTGACAACAACGCTCGGAAATTTATACGCCGCCCTGGAATCGGACCTCCATATCCAGGCCCAGGCAAAAGATATCCCGCGCCTTGTAGAAAGAGCCCTGCTATGGTTGCATGAACAAGAGATTGTTCGTCTGGGCAAAGGCATGATTGTTTTTCGTCCTGCCATGCGAATCCTAGTAAAACCCGGCAAACGTTCTTTCGCGCAGGATGATTACGCGGAACTGAAAGACCATTATGACGAACAGGTTGTCCAAATTCACGTGATGGCCGAGTATGCCCGACAGGGACTTGCAGATTCCAGAAGTGCCCGGCAACTTGCCAGTGACTATTTCGGACTCAGCAGGAAGGACTTTATTTCGCGCTGGTTCCCGAAGGACACAAAGGCGCTGAAACGAAAAACCGGCGATGCGTCATGGGAGGCGATTGTTGGAGGACTTAACCGGGAACAGCACGCAATTGTTTCGGGTGAACGAGAAAAGGCAAATGCACTGGTTTTGGCGGGGCCGGGATCTGGCAAGACGCGGGTTCTTGTACATCGTATCGCTTATCTGATTCGGGTAAATCGTGAGAATCCGCGCGGTATACTTGCCTTGGCATATAACCGTCATGCGGCGGTGGAGATCAGGCGCAGACTCCGGGAATTGATTTCTGACGATGCAAACGGGGTAACGGTGTTAACGTGTCACGCGCTGGCCATGCGGCTTATCGGAGCCAGTTTTGCCGAAACCATGGTGCAGGATTCCGATTTTAAACGTGTGCTTATTGATGCCGCCCGGTTGCTCAAGGGCGAAGGCATGCCTCCGGAGGATGCTGATGAGCAGCGGGAACGCTTGCTTTCGGGATTCAGATGGATTCTTGTGGATGAATACCAGGACGTTGGCCCGGAACAATATGAACTGATCGCGGCACTGGCAGGTCGTACGCTTAACGATTCAGAAAGAAAACTGTCTCTTTTTGCGGTTGGCGACGACGACCAAAACATTTATGCCTTTGCGGGCGCCTCGGTAAAATACATACGGCAATTCCAGGAGGATTATCAGGCCAAGATTTTTTACCTTACACAAAACTACCGGTCTACAGTAAATATCATTCGCACGGCGAACGTCCTCATTGATGGCGCCAGAAACAGAATGAAATCCGGCCACCCAATTGTGATAGACAGAGCGCGCCAAAAGGAGCCCGAAGGTGGTTGGTGGGAAGACTTGGACCCCATTGGTCGGGGACGGGTGCAAATCCTGAATGTGTACGGTGCGGAAACCGCCCAGGCGGAACAGGTCATGGCTGAAATGCTTCGACTGTCAAGGCTCGACTCCCAATGGATCTGGAATAATACTGCCGTCATTGCCCGGCAGTGGAAACAGTTACAACCGGTTTATGCCTATTGCCAGGCCAGCAATATCCCCGCACAACTCGCCGATTATGACGCTCCGCAGTTTTGGAGATTACGTGAAACGCAACTGCTTGTGGAATGGCTGTCCAAGTGTGGTTCTAATCCTTTGGAACCCATGGAACTTGATGTCTTTCTGAAACGACAGACCACCGGGCCATGGTGGGAACTCTTACGAGAAGCCATTGATAGTTATCGTCTTGAATGTGGTGACATACCGCTTCCTGCCATTCATTTAAAGGAATGGCTCGCGGAGTGGGGGCGTGAGATACGAAAACGACAGCGGGGCCTTCTTTTAGTTACTGCACACCGGGTGAAAGGCCTGGAATTTGATCACGTGGCAGTACTGGACGGGAATTGGCAGGAACATGGGCGTGATGAAGACCCGGACGCATCCCGCAGGCTTTATTATGTGGCCATGACCCGCGCTCGAAAAACGCTTACACTCGCGTGCATGCCACAATCCGTAGGCCCTGATAACAGACTGCGGGAACATCCCGGTGTCTTTGTGCGAACCGCTCCTCCGCCTGTTATGCCATCTCGTGAATTAGAAAGACAATATATAACCTTGACTCCCGGTCAGGTCGACCTTGGATTTGCAGGCAGGTTCTCTCCAGGAAACATTCTTCACCGTAAACTGAAACACCTTCAACCCGGTGACGCTCTTCAATTACTACGGGCAAACGAACAATGGGTTCTTGAGCATAACGGGAGTATTGTCGGGCGGCTTGCCCGGAGTTTTACACCGCCCCCAAAACTGTGTTGCACCCGGGCCCGTGTTCATGCAATGCTCGTCAGGTTTCGTGGCGACAGTGACCCGATATACGCGGAGTCAATAGAATGTGACCGCTGGGAAGTAGTGATTCCTGAACTTGTTTTTGCACTTCCGCCAGTAGATCACTAACACTGCAATCATTGACACTCTTGTTCTTGGCTCACTATTAAAGGCGGCAATAAATCGCGGGGAAGACCTGGATGCCTGTTTCTGGAGGGATGTGGGGAACCATGAACTGGACTTAGCGTTGACACGGTAACAGGAACCGCCGCCTCTTGAAGCCAAGTCGAACGAGAAGACGGTGCAGCGCGATTATCTGAAGGGCATACCTTTCTCGCGCAGTCTGCCAGGACAGAAATAGTAGCCCAACATTCTCCCCCGCCCTCGGGCTATCACGGAAGAAATACGCTTTTGGCAGGAGTTAAGGAGGATGCTGATAACCATCGGGTAACAGAACCGCCACTTATGGTACACTCCAAAACGATATCGCTTCTTCCAGAAACCCTGCCATTTAAACACGAATCAATCCCGCGCCGCACGCACATAAGGAAAGGCTTTTCATGGCATTACACGAATCCGGATGGTTGTTTCTACTGGCAGCAATACTCCTTTTCGGAGAACCTGCATCCAGTATCAAACCCATATCGTTCGAAGGGACCATCGTCTACTGTGAAACCGGCTGGGGTGAAGTGGGCTTGAATACGGCCGCCCATGCTCCGGATAAGACGGGGCGCCCGCTGCAAATCGGTTCCGTACCTTACGCGAACGGCCTTGGTCTGCATGCGCCCTGCCGGGTCGTCGCGGACTTGCATGGTGAATACCGCTTGTTCACCGCGGAGGTCGGGGTGCAGGACCATCCCGATCATGACCGGGGCAGCGTGGTTTTCAAGGTTATTACGGACGGCGGGGAACGGTTTAACAGCGGGCGGATAGTGCAGGGGGATCCGGCGCGGACGGTGCGGGTGGAGTTGGCGGGCGTACAGGAACTGGAACTGGTGGTCGAGGATGGAGGCGATGGCAGGGAATGCGACCTGGCCACTTGGGTGAACTTGTCCCTTGAACCCGCAGAGGCCGCGATGCCTCGAAATCAAGAGCCTCGTTTTGATATCGCGCCTTTCGCGCAGGTCATGACCTGGCCGCCCGGCCAAAAAGGTTCCCATCCCGGCCGGGTGGAGGAACTCTCTCCTGGGCAGGTTTTCCTCGGCGATATTGTGGTGGCCGACAGCGACGGCCTGTATACAGTCCCGTTCACGCCCGGCACGGAATCCTGTATTGGCCTGCAGTGGTATGAGAACCGATACCCCATCGAGGTGCAATTGCGCCCGGATACGGACATGGACCCGGCGGCACTCTCCGGCGCGCGGCTCGAATGGTGGACGGGGGAATCGGAATGGCAGGGCGATTGGATACCCGTGAACGCACGGGCGGAGTTGGTCGGCGAGGCGTGGAGATTTCAAATTCCCCGGACCGCCCTGTGGCAATCGAAAATCGGCGTTCAAAAAGTGCGCTGGATTTTCCCGCCTGCGACGCGCCCCGTCTGCTTGCGCGCCATGCAGGTGTACACGCTGTCGAAACGAATTACCTCCCGCCTCCGGATAACGATGGAGCAACCGGAAGGAGATCCCCATGCCACCCTGGACTTGTATAACGGCGCCTTCCTGGAACCTGCGCCCGGAGATACCCCATTCCATCTCGAAGCCGACCTGTCAGGAGAGCTGCCTATTTTCGTTGAACATCTCAAACCCTGTCCAGGCCGGGTTAAATCGGACCGGGCCATCCTGCGCCTGGGCCTGCCGGAAGGGCAGGTAGCCGTGGCGCTTGACGACGTGCTCGAACAGGGTTGCGTGTACATGCCCGATTACGGGCTCTTTATCGCCCGCGAACCCGTTGGCATCACCCTGGAGACCCATAAGAAAACCCTGGAGGAGCGTGAAAGCATCCTCAGCGCGGTGCGCGCCCTTCCGGACCAGGAATTCAGCCGGGCCATGGAACACGTACACCGCACGGTACAGAATAACGGCCCCACCATGCTCTCCCTGGCATGTGACAACCACAAGTTTACGGTATATGAAGATGGTGGCGTGCAGCATCGTTTCGATCCCCCTATTGCCCCCGGCACAGACCGCCACGAAGCGATTGCCAACCCGGAGTATCCGCTCACTGTGGATATGACTGTGAACGGGGAACCCTTGAAAAAAGAAGAACGACAACTGGAAGACGGCTGGATGCCCATCCAGAACACGTCCTATACCACCGGCAATGGCACCCGGTTACGGCAGCGGGCCTTCACTGCGCCAATCGGTCTGGAACTTCCTTTGGACACGCCGGGATGGCTGCAGCCTAAGCCGTTGTTCACCGCCGAGCTTGTGGTGGACAATCCCACGGAAAAAGCAATAGAGACAAGACTGGAACTGCATTTTTTTCTCAACCCGGAACGGCAGCGCCCCGCATCAATCATTCCGCTACCCCGGGGTGCGGCGGTAATGAGGGACCAGATACTGGTCGCTTATGTGGACATTCCGGAATCCCTCGAAACATCGCTGTCAGCGGACCGGGGCCTGCTCTTCTTAGAAAGCATGCTTGAGGCCGGGGCTCGGCGCCACTACACGTTATACTTGCCCGGCTGGGACGCTTCGCGTCAGGACTGCGTTGCCCTCCCGAACGCCACAAGCCTGGATGACTCCACCCGGGCCTATTGGAACGCGGTGATGGCGCCGGCACTGCAGGTAGACATCCCCGAACCACTGCTGCAGAATGTCATTTACGCAGGCCAGGTCCACTGCCTGATGACGGCACGTAACGAGGCGGAAGCGCAGCGCGTAGTACCCTGGTGCGGTGCGGACCGGTACGGTCCCCTGGAAAGCGAGTCCCAGGCTATCATCCACGGCATGAGCCTGATGGGTCACGAAGAATTCGCCCGCCGTTCGTTGGAGTATTTTATTAAGCGATACAACGCGAACGGTCTCCTTACCACCGGCTATACCCTTATGGGCGTTGGCTGGCACTTGTGGACGTTGGCGGACCATTACAGCCGATACCGGAACCAGGCGTGGCTTAAGCAGGTCGCTCCGCGGATCGAAAGCGCCTGCCGTTGGATTGCAGGCGAGAGTGAGAAAACAAAACGGGTTAATGGAGACGGTACGAAACCCTTTGAATACGGGCTAGTCACTACGGGCGTTTCGGCGGACTGGAACCGCTTTGCCTACCAGGCACGGCCCCAAGGCGAGTATTACGCCGGGCTGGCGGGTATGGCACAGGCGTTCGCGGACATCGGCTATCCCGGAGCGGAAGGCCTGATGAAATCGGCAGCGGCATTCCGTGAGAATATCCTGCGCGCCTATACCTGGACACAGCAGCGGTCCCCGGCGGTACAACGGCGCGACGGCGCGTGGATCCCCTATTGTCCCGCTCATTTCGGGTGTTTCGGCCGGGTCATGGACCTGTACCCCAACGAAGACGGCGGGCGCTCCTGGGGTAAGGACATGAGCATGGGCGCTCACAATCTGGTGACACTGGGGGTACTGGATCCCTTTACCCATCCCAAGGAAACTGGCTGGATTGCGGAGTACCTCGAGGATTTCTGGTGCTTGCAGGCTGGCATGGGTGCTTATGCACGCGAAGAGACCGATGCGGACTGGTTCCACCTGGGTGGTTTCTCGAAAGTACAGCCCTACTATACGCGACTGGTGGAATTACATGCGCTGCGGGACGATGTCAAGCCGTTCATTCGCGCCTATTTTAACGCCCTCCCAAGCCTGCTCAACACAGAGAATCTCAACATCTGGGAACATTTCGGCAACGGCGGCGCATGGGACAAGCCACACGAAACGGGGTGGTTCTTGGCGCAGACCCGGATGATGCTGGTGGCGGAGCGCGGTGCAGAACTCTGGCTGGCGCCCTTTCTCACCCATCATTGGATGCACGAAGGACAGCAGGTGACGGTGCGCAACGCGCCGACCCAATTCGGCACCGTGGGGTATACCATCAGGTCACATGCAGACAAGGGAAATATTGAAGCGGAGATCTTGTTGCCCGAGCCCTGTCGGGCGGCTTCGACCATCATACGCTTAAGGCATCCCCGAGGCGCACAAATGGCCTCCGTGTATGTCAACGGAACACCGTATACGGACTTTGACGCGGACCGGGAGTGTGTGTTTCTGCCCGAAGCGAAAGGCAGGATCTTTGTACGGGCCGAATACCCGGAAACCGGTGAATAAGCCGCCTGGAGCAGGTGTCATCTTCCTGGCAATAGGGGGGGGGTAACACGGCGTTCCCGAAAAGGATTGGATAGGACATAAAAAAACGCGGCACCCGTATTTATAACGGGCGCCGCATTCAGGCCGTCGCAATTAGTGCGACGGATTTCTACGTAGCAGCCTTCTGCCCGCCAGCAAAAAAGCCACAAGGGCGGCAGGCATTAAATCATACCAGAGGGATGCAAGACGCTTTTCGCGCGGTCCGCACCCAAACAGGCTGCCTTCTTTTACCACCTCATCTTCATCCCTGGGCTCATCCTGGTCGCCCACATACGTAAAGGCATCCACCAGCCGTCCGATACCCCCGGGCGTTTCTACAGCCACCGTAACCGGCCCGGCCGCATGAACAGGCGTAATCACGGACAATTCTGTGCTGCCGGCACTTTGAATAGCGGTAGCCGGCACGCCGTCAAAGGTTACGGAAAGCACGTTGGAAAAGCGCCTTCCCTGAATGGTAACACGGTCCCCTCCGATGGTTAACCCCTGGCCCGGGACAACCCGTTCCACTATGGGCACACCGAGAACGGTAATCACAGGCGAAAGAACCGGTGTACCGGTCAGGCCGCCAATACTGGCGGGTTTTACCATAAAATACCAGACATCATCCGCATTGACGACACTGGCGGGCACATGCATAATGTTGGTGAACGCCGAAAGCAGCTGACCGTTACGGAACCAGTACAGCATGGACGCCCCGGGCCCGTAGAGCAGGGGCACCTGATCAGCATAAGGATGGTAATATTCATAGTATGCCGTGAGTGGTGTACCTACCGCGACGGAACGATTTACGGCCGGGTCTTCCCCGGTCATATTGGTGGACAGCCGCAGGTTACGCGCGTTCGGAGATACATTGAATTCGCGTCCCACCACAAGCCGCACATCCTGGAACAGACGCTGTCCCCCGAGTTCCGCAAAAACACGGACCACATAGGCGCCCGCATCTTCATACGCGGTTCTCCAATAAAACCGGCCGGAACCATTGCCATAATCGGCAAAAGGCACCGGTCCGGGTCCGTCCCATACGGCAAACAGAACCGGCATGCCCGACATGGCCGCAGGCACTTCGGCGGTAATCGTGAAAGACGCGTCCCCGCCCGCGGGCACGACCTGAGCCTCCACGGGATTCAGGCTCATGCGTACGGCAACATCCCCCAACCCTGAGAAGTCTGCCCAGTTGAACCCGTCCAGTATATTCCCATATACCGTGGAGGGCTCTTCAGGCACCCCGCGCCCGTCTGACAAGCCCACAATGCCGGAACCAACAGCCACATCAAGATAGGTGATGCGAATATGACCGCTGTCAAATAGTTCCATCTGCGTGGTCACCCGGTTCGGATTCGCCAGAAATTCATC
>JAKLHG010000146.1 GCA_022710255.1 Candidatus Hydrogenedentota bacterium | reverse complement strand
ACGCCATGCTGATCGAGGTCAAGGCCTGCCTGGATGCGGGAGAGAACAGGCCTGTTCTTGTTTTTGAGGACCAGACCGGTATGCAGATTGATTTCAATTTAAGGGGCACAGCGGAGGAGGTTCTGGCAAACCTTACCGTGCATCCTCATTTTGTACCGGCTGACACGGAATCGACCAGAAAAGAAGGGCCCGGACGGCCGAAACTGGGCGTGGTGGGGCGGGAGGTGTCCCTGCTGCCGCGCCATTGGGAATGGCTGAACCGGCAACCATCCGGCGCCTCCGCTGCCATTCGCCGGCTGGTGGATGAGGCGCGCAAACGCGACACGGGTAAAGACCTTGCCCGCCAGGCCCGGGACGCCGTCGGAAAATTCATGTGGGCCATGGCGGGAAACCGCCCGGGCTTTGAAGAAGCGTCTCGCGCCTTGTACGCAAAAGACCGGGGGCGTTTTGATGCCTTGACCGCGGCCTGGCCGACGGATATCCGGGAGTACTTGGACCGGCTGGTCAATGAAGCGGAATGTTCTGAAGAAAACGAACCGGGGTAATTTATTCGACTGGAGCATTGGGACAGGGTTTTGCCTACGGCTGGGAAAATAAGTGATCAGTCGGCTCGGACAGATCCGTCGGATACGACCAATCGGACAGAGACCGGCGCTGCCGTTTCTTTTCGCTGTCAAGAACGGCCCTGAGGCTCATCGCGGATTTTCCCGGACAAAGTTTGAGTGCCGCTGATGCCTGTCGCTATGATACAGGCGCTGTCACTATCAAAACGTAAAGGCAGCCCCGATATCTCAGAGGCCTTATCGATCCGTAAGGTCTATAAAAAGCAAAAAGTTGAATGCATGCACGAAGAAAAAATGAGCCTGTTCATGCCGCAAATTACAGGTGATTGTTTGTTGAAAAGGATGCATTAGTACGGGATATAGCCTCTGGGTTTGTGTATACCCAATCGGCGGGAACTGTCCCGCTTTTTTCGGTCTTGTCTAATAGGCCCACAAAAAAATTGGGACAGCCACCGGCGTGGTTCAGGATTAACTACAACGCTCATGGGTTGCACGTGCGCCGGAGGCTGCCCCATTTTTTGCTCAAGTGTTGTTGCTTTTGTTGGGTTGCGGGCAGTGCCCGCATTAGAAGAGTTGTTAAATATAGCCGCATAGTATGGCCTTAGCGGGTTTTTCTTCATGAGTGGACCAGAGGTGCATCAAGCAACAGCGTCACCCTAAAAACAAACAAGGGCAACCTATGAACAAACGCATACTCGCAGCAAAAATAATGGTGATAGCAGGCTTTCTTGCCGTGGTTCTTGGCTGTTTCGATCCCATGGAGGGTGTGCTTCTAATCGTCCCTGGAACGGTGCTGCTTGCCCTTAGTGCCTGGCTCGGGAAAACCCCGCAGCGATGGCTTGCGTATCTGGCCTGTATCCTCATGGTAATCAGTTTTGCCTTTCTGTGCCTCCTCTCCGCATTGGGCGGTTTCGGCGGCGGGGCGCCGTTGCTGCACTCGATGTGGTGGGCGCTGCTGTTATTGCCCTACCCGGTGGGCTGGATGATGGGCGTGGCGTCGGGTGTGTGTACGTCGACCACCCTCTTTACGGGTATGGCGGCGCGTATTGTGTCCGGTTTCGGCGTGGTAATCCCCGTGTTTTTTCTGGTTCGGTTGGCGATGTTCCGCCTCGTGCCTTTGTGGATTTTTATCGCCGTACTGCTTTTCGGCCTGTTGTGCATTCTTGCGGTTCTTACCTGGGAAAAAGTATGTTCAAAAAGAAACGATTAGCTCTGCTCCTGGGCTTGTTGCTGTTGGGCGGCGTGGCGTGGCGGGTGGACCTCCTCAGTGCATTGGTGTGCCTCGCTGGTGCCGTCCTCTTGCTTTTGCTTCTGCGATTGAAACATATCGTGACAAACCATTTCGGCATGAAGAAACTGAAGACCTGCCGGGGATATACTTTTCAGTTGCTGCAGCAAGCCCTTCCGGAACCGCCCCGGCCTCGTCCCTGGCGTTTTATCGTACTGGGGGACACGCGTAACAACACTACGGTTGCAGCCGCGCTTTACCGGCAGGCTCGTACGCTGGATCCGGTCATGGCCTTTCATACGGGTGACATCATACGCGGAGGCAAAGCGTCGGAACTGCTGGGGAACCATGTGCGGTTGTTGGAAGAACACCTGAATCCCATCCCGTTGTTTTGCGTTCCCGGGAACCATGAGCGTGGCCCACGGCGTGATTATGGGGCTTTCAAAACCCTTTATGGGGATGATAAATTCGCGTTTGCCCATGACGAGTGTCTTTTTGTGGGATTCAACAACTGCGCCGCGAAAGGTGTGACCGCAAGGGACCTCGAATTCCTCGAACAACGATTGGAGCGGCAATACGAATACAAGTTCGTGTTTACCCACATTCCCCCCGCCTTTTTTGAAGCGACCTTTGCCGGAGATACCCGGCGGCGCGGATTCAAACGAGGTGCCGACGCGTTTCATGCCTTACTGCGCCGCCACCAGGTGAATGAAGTGTTCATGGCCCATATTCACGGCTATGCCACGGAAGTGTTGGACGGCGTGCGCTATACGCTGACAGCGGGCGGCGGCGCGCCGCTGAGCGGCAGAATCGCGGCAGAGAACCGGCACTTTCACCTTATTGAAATGGAAGTGGGCGCCCATGGCCTGAAACGCCGCCTGATGATTCTGGACAGGGGCCAGTGGACAGAAAGAACGGTGGGCTAAAAGAAGGGCCGGATTTCGGTTCTCTTATGGCGAAGTAAATAGGCCTGACAAGATCAGGATAACTACGATTCAATCAACTTTCCGGGATTCATGGTGCCCTGCGGGTCCAGGGTAGTTTTCAAGGCTTTCAACATGCCATATCCAATGGGCCCCTTCTCACGAGCCATCCAGGGCAGATGGTCCGTTCCCGTGCCATGATGATGGGAAATGGTGCCGCCGTTCGCAACGATGGCATCCGATACCTCCTGTTTTATGGCCAGCCACTGTTCGATCGACGCCCCGGGTGTTCTCGGGAAAACAAAGGTGAAGTACAAACTCGCCCCGTTACGGTAACTGTGGCTCACATGAGCCATGGCCAGCCCTTTCGCCCCGGGATTGGGATTATGGCGGCGGAGCGCCTCTTCTAGGACAGTGTTCACGTTCTCGTGCAACTCCGGCAGGCGGTTCCAGTCCGTTGCGGTTTCCACCGTATCCACCCCGAGCCCGTGGTCCAGCATCGGATCGCGCAGGTACGGGGTATCGAAACGAGTGGTCAACCAGAGTTGCCCCATACTGCCGCCCATATCGGCGCCGCCGCATTGGGACAGAATGGCCTCGGCACGGGAACGCTGGTGCGCGACTTCATCCCCGGCGCCTTCAAAACCGACCAGCATCAGGCAGAACCCCACAGGCCCGTTTTCCGCCACCTCGGCGCCGCCATGCATCACGCTGTAAAAAAAGGTTTCATTGGCGTCGGACAGGCGCACCATGGCTGTCTGCACCTCATGCTGCAGCAACAGGCGCGTGGCCTTTACGCCCGAATCGAAGTCATTGAAGAGATAAGCGCGGTATTCCTTCTTTTCCGGAACCTCATGAATATGTACGCGGGCATCCGCGATAATGCCGAAAACGCCCTCGGAGCCCGGCGTCATATCACGGAGCTGCGGTCCCGCCGCGGACTTGGGGAACTCTTCCGTGTTCCAGATGCCCTGCGGCGTGACAATCCGCGCGGAAACGAGCCAGTCCTCGGCCTTGCCGTATTTATTGGACTGATGGCCCGCACCGCGGGACGCGATCCACCCTCCCAGTGTGGAATACTCGAAGGACTGCGGGTAATGGCCGAGCGTTACGCCCTCGGACTGCAACAAGCGTTCCAGTTCCGGCCCATAGATACCCGCCTCAATTCGGGCGGTCATGGTATGCTTGTCAATCTTGAGTATCCGGTTCATCAGGGCCATGTCCACCGTCACCACAGCCTCTTGGCCTTCACGCAGCAGGGGAGTGACACCGCCGACGACGCTGGATCCGCCGCCATAGGGGACAAGCGCCACCGCGTTCCGGTCCGCATACCGGACCACGGCCTCGATTTCTTCAATAATTTGCGGGTATACAACGGCGTCCGGCGCGTGTTCGAGACGGCCGCGGCGCAGATGAAGCATATCATGATAACTGCGGCCCCGCGCGTGATAAGCGCGTTCGAAGCGATCCGTTTTAACGCGACCGGGCAGTATCTCTTCCAGTGCCTGGAGTTGTTCCGGGACCAGGCGCACAGGCGGCATTACGATGTCCTCCAAAGCGCAGGCCGGGGTATGGGGCAGCATGCCCAACCCGGTGTAGGCGCCCAGCCATTCCCAAATGCCTTCCGCCTTGTCACCCAATGTATCCGGGGCATCACAAAGCCCCCATCCGTTCCAACGTAACTTTTGCTTGTCCATGATGCCTTTCACAATTACGGGTTGTAGATTCTACGGCAGGGCCCATACTGTCGAACAAAATCGGACCAATCCACCGTGACGAACAGCTCACGTGCCCGGGGTCGCTAATATTTCAGCAGCAGCGCCCTCGGCACAATTTCAAAAGTAGCCGGCAACCTGCCCGGCGCTTCGCCGTCCACATCCAGCAGGATTTCGTCGGAGGCGTGCACGGGTTCGGCCGTTATCTTACGGCCACGCAGCATAAAGACGTATTTCGTGTTTTCGAGATGACGGCCCGCATACAGGCCGGGAAGTCCTTTTAAAATCTGGAATACGGAAGCATGACGCACCACGATAATATCGAGGAGCCCGTCATCAGGTTTCGCTTCCGGGGCGATTTTCATGCCGCCTCCGAAATAACAACCGTTACACACGGCGACCGTGTTGATATCCAAAATTTCATCAAAAGTATCGTCCACCCGGAGGCGCACCCGTTGCCCCTTGTAACTCAACAGCGCCTTCAGCGTTCCCCACTGAAAGGCGAACTTGCCGCCGAACTTTTTGGCGAAGGTAAGCTGGTTTACCACCTTGTCGGCCATGCCGCTCATGCCGAAACTTGCCACGTTATCAAAATAGCGTTTGCGCATGCCGGCTGTGGAATCATCACGATAGGTAAGTAATCCCACGTCAATGGCATGGGTTTCCCCGTCTACCACCCGGTACAACTGCCGATCCAGGTCGTCCGGTGTGCCGAAGGTGCGCCGGAAATCCGCGCCCGTGCCGCTCGTTATAATGCTGAGTGACGCGTGCGGATTGATGGGGCGTTCCTTCTCAAAGAAGCCGTTCACGACTTCGTTCACCGTGCCATCGCCGCCCACGGCAATAATGTGTTCTACGCCGTCTTTTAGAGCGGTCATGGTCAACCGTTTCGCGGCCATGGGACCGTCGGTATACACCGTATCGAAAGGACCGATGCCCCGGGCCAACCTGCCGGAAAGTGCGGGCCATCGCTCCCGGGTTTTCCCGCCGGAAGAGCGGGGATTCACCACGGCACGGGCCCGTGAGGAAGGTTGATAACGCGTTTGCACGCGGTCACGCTGTGCCTTGATTTCCTCGGGCGACCATTCCAATTCCTCTCCGGCCAAGGCCCCGATACGGTCAAGCACGGAAAGGTCCGGAACCCCGTAAGCGCCAATGCCGGTGCGGCGGAACAGGATATCCTCCATGGAGAACGCCATTTCGTGCCGCACCGCATGCGGTATTTCCGCTGCGATGTTCGGCAGCCCTTCACAAATCCTCTCGCTAAGATCGGGACGTTCTTCGGCGACACGAAGCACTTCGCCCATGCCGGCGCCATAATTATAGGCCAGATGTTCTACAACATCCGGCGGGAAGGCGGGAAATTTCTCTCGTGCCTGGGCAAGAAACTCGGCGAAAATACCCGTATCACCGCCATACACGGGGGTTTCACCGCTGCGGCAGGGCACGGCCTCAGCGCCCAGTTTGACCGCCGCCAAATCGACTACCTGTTCCGCAAGGGCGCGTGCCGTGGTCCATTTTCCTCCAATAGCCGTAATGATACCCGGTAGCCCATTCTCGATTTCATGGTCCACAATCTCGGCCGCCCGGCTGGCGCGGTAAGAATCTTTTTCTTCCGTTTCTTCGCCGGGTACATTGGAAGTCTGATCAACAATGGGACGAAGGCCTCCGTAGAAATACAGCACGTCCTCCCGCCGCAAATGCGCCCCGGGATACGCTTCGTTAATCGAGTCTATAAAATCACTGATGTCTTTTTCCGTCACCCTGAACGCGTCCGGGTCGCCCCGATACACCGTGTCCGTTGTACCTATCAGGGAATAACCATGCCATGGTAAAATGAAAAAATGCCCTTTGTCGGTCAATGCCGCCACGGCATGGCCCCGCGTGATGGACTTCGTCAGAATGTGAATGCCTTTGGAACGAATCAGCCGTTTATGTTCACGGCTGCCCAGCAGGGTATCCATAAGGATATCCGACCATGGGCCGGTCGCATTCACAGTGAGACGCGCCCGCAGAACACACTCGGGCTGATGTGACAAATTATCGCGTACCCGGGCGCCCACCACTACTCCATCTTCCTGCACAAACTCCCGCGCTTCCAGATAATTGGCCGCCTGCGCGCCCATTTCCACCGCATTTCGAAGACACGCCAGGGCAAGCCGTTCCGGGAAGTGCATTTGATAATCATAAAAGATGATACCCCCGCTAAGAGTGGGGCTTTCAATACCCGGTTCCAGCGCGAGCGCTTCGGCCCGGTTCAGGGAACGGTGCGACGGTATGTACTTTTCCGGGTCATCCAACCGGTTACGGTCATAGGCGAGCAGGTCATAGGCGGTCAGCCCAAGCGTCAGCGTCAACCGTTTGCGGATGCCTTTTCCGTATAAGGGCATCAGGAACGTCAGGGGATGCACCATGTGCGGCGCGATATGCGACCATACCCGGCGTTCCCGCAGGGATTCCCGCACCAGGCCCAGTTCAAGGCTCTGCAGATAACGCAGGCCGCCGTGGATTAGTTTGGAAGAAGCGGCGGTGGTCGCCCCGGCAAAATCGGACTTCTCCACCAGTGCCACCGACAAGCCCCGAAGCACCGCGTCCCGGGCAATGCATATCCCGGCAATACCGCCTCCGATAATTAACAGGTCGTGCTCCTTCGCAGCCATTGCCGCAAGATCACGTTGCATTTTGGCCTCCTCCTTGTTCCATATGCCAGCCCATGCGTCGCCACTATCACTTGAAACTGGAAGCGGTATAATAGTAGAGAATTAATGCATGTGAATCAAAAAAACTGTAGTCAGCGCATCAGTAAACCCTCCGTGCATCTCACCCGAAACACCTTGAGGAAACTATATGTAGTAGTACCCGCCGGCAGGTCTTTTCCACTTGTTTTCCACAAATTCACCGGGATATTTCCGGCGAAAGCCTAGATTCAATAAAAATGGGGCCTCCGTGACAAAAAAATGCATAACTCGTTGATATTGTTCAGGTTCACATCATAATTTAAAAGGCACCTCAAGCGATTTTGAGGTGCTTGGAAAAAGCATGCGTGTATTTTTCCCCTATTTTAGGAAAGTTATCCACAGGCTGTTCCACGGCGTGGAAACACCATATAAACGGTAATTGGGACTTACGAAAAGGGACTCTGGTTTTCGGACCGGCAGTCAGGTTCGGCGGACATCAGGAAATGACGGGCGAGAACCGCCGCTGAATCCTGTCCTTTTCCTGAGTAAGCCTTGTTGGACTAAACGGCTATCGCCGTAGGTGAAACAAGAAGTTTCGCTCCAGTAGGCGAACCTTCCCAGGTGCGCCATCTTACCACGAGGGCCAGAGGCATTTTCCTGGCGCACCTGGGAAGGTACGCCTAGTGCGCTTGCAAGCATATCATGCCAGAGAAGTGTAAGTCTTCTTCAGGCAGACCATCTCCGGCCTGTAGCCGACCGCAACTGCGTCGCCGTGAGGCGGGGTGGAGAGCAACGGAAGGCGAACGTCCAGTCCGTAGGCATACGAACACGATTCGGCGTGATGAACCGGCGAGCCTGCTAGGTAATGGCGAAGCCCGGAACACGTTGTACACGCTGTGGGTATGGAGTTAAGGCGATGTACAGGGTTCATGGCGTGGTTGGTGACAGAATGGACGGAAGGCACGATATGTGAAGCAAGGAGACCTGTTCGGGATTAGGTGCGGCGTTCATGGCCATAGGCCCGAAGAACCGCCCCGGACAGGAGTCAGAGTGCTCATAGTAGTGATGAAGCGCCGTAACGGGCGTGGAGCGAAGGGGCACAGGAAGATGGATTCGGAAAGGATGTATAGATGGAATCAACCCCGTCGTCAGTGACAACGTCAAAGTTGACTAAACAAGGCGGAGAAGTGCGCGCCCGCTGGGCGTGGACGGAACCATCGGTATGGACCGACCGGATGCTGACGGCCCTCGAAACGGGGGT
>JAKLHG010000145.1 GCA_022710255.1 Candidatus Hydrogenedentota bacterium | reverse complement strand
GAAAGCGCCGATTTGGCGGCCCAGTTCCGGGCAGTGGCGCGGCTTTGCTCCTCCTTCATGGCGCCATAATACGATCAGGCCGGAGAGGCAATAGTGGTTTGGAAGAGAAACGCTTAGAGCACTGTCAGTGTTTCAACCGTAATATTGGCATTGGTATAGATGCAGATATCCGCTGCTATGCGGAGCGCGCATTCCACAATTTGTTGGGCGTCCATGTCCGTGTGGGCGGACAGGGCCCGGGCCGCGGCCAGCGCATAGGCGCCGCCGCTGCCTATGGCCAAAATGCCGTCTTCAGGCTCAATGATCTCGCCGCTGCCGGAAATGAGCAGTGATATATCACGATTGCTCACGGCCAGCAATGCGTTCAGCTGGCGCAGGTATTTGTCCGTGCGCCACTCTTTGCCTAGTTCCACCGCAGCGCGTTGCAGATTCTTGTTGAATTCCTTGAGTTTCCCCTCGAAACGTTCAAAGAGGGTAAAAGCGTCCGCCACCGCACCGGCGAACCCCGCCAGTACCTCTCCATCGGCCAAGCGCCGCACCTTCGTGGCATTTCCCTTCATAACGGTTTCGCCGACCGTCACCTGGCCGTCGCCGCCCATGGCGACAACACCATTCTTCCGCACACATAAAACCGTGGTGGCATGAAATTGAGAGGGCATGATGGAATCTCCTTCGCAACCGCGCATGAGGCCGAAGCCCGTCACGGGACGCACGCTTCGACCGCTTCAGTATACCGTATTGCCAACGCAGCGTCGCAATTAAGTTCGCGCCGCAGTTACGTCGGTCCTGAAGATCTCGCAAAACAATTTGTTTGTTTCCGTGTCATGGTGTATTGTATAGGAATTCACGTGGAATAGGTAGTGTCTGACAAGACGGTTGACGCCGTTCAATTATTTCCAATACAGCCTGTTATTGAAAGGAACACATTCGTATGAAAAAGCATTCAACGGGGACGTGGTCCCGCAGGGAAGCACTGGCCGCTATGGGCGCCATCGCCCTGTCAACAAGACTGGCAAGCGCCTCGGACACTGTCGGGGGAGATACGTTTAAGGGAATTGCCCTGCAACTCTATACGTTGCGCGTACCAGCCAAGGATGATCTGGCAGGCACGTTGAAAAAAGTGCGCGAGATGGGATGGGAATATGTACAATGGAGCGGTATGCCGGACCTACCCGCACAAGGAATACGGGACGCCCTGGATGCGGCCGATCTGAAGGCGGTCTCCGCCCATATCGGCATTGAAGGCTTTGAAACGGATTTTGAAGGGCAGGTCGCCTTCTGGAAAACGGTGGGCAACACGGATGTGGCGCCCGGCGGCATGATGGGCGACTGTAAGGACTCGCTGGAGGCCTGGAAACGCGGTGCGGCACGTCTGGATGCTGTCGGCGCAAAACTGCGCGAAGTCGGCATGCGCCTGTCCTATCACAACCATGACTGGGAATTGGGCAAATTTGATGGCGATGACCGCGCCAAGCTGGAAATTCTCATGGCGGAAACCACGCCCGGTAACCTGTGCGCGGAGCTGGACCTGGCCTGGGTCAAGGCGGGTGGCGCCGAGCCCGCGGAACTCATCCGCAAGTACAAAGGGCGCTGCCCGATGATTCATGCCAAGGACCTGGTGAAAAGCAAAAGCCTGCTGACCCGGGGCGTGCGCTTTATGCCGCTGGGCCAGGGAATACTGGACTGGCCGGGCATCTTTGCGGCAGGTAAGGAATCCGGCGTTGAGTGGTATATTTACGAGCAGGACAATACCGATGAGAAAGATATTTTTCAATGCGCCAAGGAAAGCTATGACTTTCTGAAAAAGAGCCTGACGGCATAATCCGCGATGAAAGAATTACACACCGTCCGATCGGACGGTTTTTTCTACAGACTGTATTGCGGAATTTTCATCAATTCACCGTTCTTCAGAGCGCTCTGGTGCGCCACGACACCGGATACGGTGGTATTCAACGCGGTAATAATGTCCACCAACGGTTTGCGGTTTTCCAGAATAGCGTTGACAAATTCATCGCCCAGGTAGCCATGGGAACCGCCATGGCCGCCCGCCTCCACCGTCGGCGGGAGCGGTGGCTTGTTCAGGTTGATGCCGGCAATATCCGCGATACCCTGATATGTCATGCCGGTCATACTGCCCTTGGTTCCGCGGACCCGGCCCATTTCCCCTTGATGACCGGGCGTGTCCCAGCTGACCGCCATGCGCGCCATGCCGCCCTCGCTGGTGCGGAAGAGGGCAATCTCCGTAGCAAAGGGGTTTTGGTAGCGATTATTTTTCGGCAGGAATTCCGCGATTTGACCGGGGATGCCCATACAGGAGACCTCGGTGAAGCTGCCGCCGGTGATACAAGTGTAATAGGCATTGGAATGGGTGGGATACCATTGCGGCGGCAGGCCGACCCGCCAGCCCCGGAAAGAATCAATGGGCACATCCATGTAATGGAAATATTCGCCTTCCGCGTAGACCAGCGTACCAAGCATGCCGGCCTTATAGAGTTCGCGCATGGCATAGGCCTCATTGTGATAAGCGGAAGTCTCGAACATCATGTAGGTCAGGCCGCTTTCTTTGACCGCCTCGAGCAGCTGGTCCGCCTCCTCCAGGGAACCGAACACGGCGGGCACGGCGCACGCGACATGTTTTCCATGACGCAACGCCTGAATGCAATGCCAGGCATGGGAGGGCGCGTCCGTGGCAATGAAGACCGCTTCGATCGTGTTGTCTTTAATAAGTTCCTCCAGCGAGGGGTAGGTTTTGGGGCACCGGCACACCTCGGCCAGCGCCGCGCACCGATCAGGCATCAGGTCGCTCACTGCCACCACCTCCACATTGGGGTGGTCCTGCAGGTAAAAAGCCGCACCGAACTTGCATACGCCATAACCTGCGATGCCCATGCGGATTTTTCGGTCTGATCTGGGCGTCCACACGGCGCCTTCCTGTACGGTCGCATCCGTTTTTTCAAAACCGGCTATCTCCGGGTTTTGCGCGCCTGCGGCCAGGTGTAAACCGGCCATACCCACGCCCGCCGCTGCAGTCCATAAAAAGGAGCGGCGTGAAAGCCGGGAAGAAGGGGTATCTTGGGACATGTGATGTTCTCCTCGTTTTTGAAAGGACCCAAAGGATATAAAGGACGTAAAAGACACCAGGAATGATCGTTTGCTTTATCGCAGGAAACAACCGGTACTTGTCATTTTGGTCCTTTGAATCCTTTATCTCTTTGCTCTTGTTTTTCGGTGGACAAGATTTATGCCACCCTGAAATCATATCCTGTTACGGGCAGGCATTCAACTTATACAAAACTGGCTTCGCCTGTCATTTTTAAGCCGGCCACAAGGCATTAATCGCGGTTATGGTTTCTTCCACCAACACGGCGCCGCCTTCCGGGCCCACCTTATTGTCTGCGATTCGCGAACTATAGGCCCCGCCGGACAATGCAGCCTGCGTGGGCAGATAGGCGCCCCTGTCGTTGGCCAATTGAATGAGGAAGGTTTGTTCCGCGCGGCTGCGCGCCTTTATCTGGAGCCCGTAATTCAGGTACAGCTCGAAGGGGTTGGTGGCCATGGCGACATCTCCCAGGCGCAAGATATGCTGGTCCATGGTATAGACCGGCGCCTCTCCCTGATTTTGATACCGCTCCACGACCCCTTTCGCGCGGCGCAACAGGGCGGCATCTTCTGAACCGGGAACGACATCTCCCGATGCGAGCAGTTTGGTTACTTCCGCCTGGGCTTCCGCGGCTTCTTCATCGGTGACCTTTCGGGCGGGCAGTTCCAGGGAGCCCGCCTGATGCTGGAAATCCGGCGACCATACGATCTCCGTCTGTGCGGATTCCATGGCGTACATCACGCCGTTGACTATGCGCTGCGCCATCTCGCGCATACCCGGTTCCGAGCGCATATCCGGTTCGTTCCGTCCGCGCCGCACCAAGTCGCGCGGCGACTGGTCGCCGGCGGCACTGACAACGGCGAGCACGCATAGTTCGGGGGAAAAGCGCTTGCGCAGTTCCTCGCGCACCGGTCCCCAGAAATCCGGAGACACATATAACTGACCCTCGACCACCTGGGAGGGGCAGGCGATGTTAATGACCATGCCCGTCAAGTTCTTTTGGGTATCCCAGGTAAAAAGCAGTTCCATGCCATGATCATGGCCCGCCAGAGGACCGCGCCAGTTGTCTTTGTCCGTCTTGCCGTACATGACCATGGAACCATCCGCATACGCCATGATACGGTTGAATCCGACGGCGGCGTGCCCTACGGCGCGGCTGACGCCCGCCGGGCGGCGGGCATTCCAGGCCTGGCCGACTACCTCGGCCACCCGTTCAATAAAGAACACACAATAGTCTTTGGGAGCTATGACCCCGGGATCGGGTTCCTTATAGGTACCGGAAATCATGGTCGGGCCTGTATGCGTGTGGGTCGCCGCCAAAATGATTTTTGCAGGGTTGACTCCGGGCAGGTCGCGGGCAATACGTTCCCGCACGCCACGAACCAATTCCTCCGGGATGTGGACCACATCGCAGGAAACCAGGACCACCTGCTCCATGGCGCCGTCCGGTCCCGGGCCTTCCAAAGCCATGGCGGTGGCCATGCACGGTTCCAGGACTTTTTGCGACACGCGCTCGGCGAACTGGCCTGCCAGCTGCACCGGCATGTCGGGCGTGATGCTAATGGTTGCCCACCCGCATAGAAAAGAAGATTCAACTGCGGGGGAAGCTGCTTCTGAAACCTGAGCATCTGGTTGCACTTCGGCCGCCAGCAGGGTCGTACCGGTCAAAACGACACCCGCGGCGCTTATGAAAGTTCTTCGGCTTAAATCATTATGGTGTGCTTGAACGGTCATGAGTATCTCCTTGGTTATGCAAGCCTTGAACGGGGCGATACCGCATGCGAATAATAGAGGACCCGCAGGCTTACAATGAACATTATCGGGTTGGCTGCCATTTTACCATAGACTGCAACCATTGATTGCAATCGGAATGGAAAACCCTGTATCTTCTGATATGGTTTTACGCGGTCCACCCATGGGTAAACAAGGAGAAACACACCATGTCCAGTATCACGCTGTTGCTGTTTGTATTCATGCCCCTTGTCACGCTGGATGTTCCACCAGTCACCGGCAATCCAATGGTTCGTTCCGTCATGGACTATGGCGCATGTCCGGACGGGACGCGGGACAATACTCTCATTTTTCAAAAGGCACTGGACACAACAGCGGTGGTAAATGGTGGCATTGTTGAAGTGCCGTCCGGACGGTACCGTTTCGAGGGCGCCATCACCATACCGTCGAATGTCACCCTGCGCGGCACCTTTACCTATGCACCGTCCCATACGGGTTTTCGCGATGTGAACCGGGAACAACTGCCGGTGTACGGCAGCGTACTGGAACCGGTGGGCGGCGCCGGAAGCAAGGAAGGGACCCCCTTTATCACGGTACAGGCCAACGCCGTGGTGCAAGGATGTACCATCCACTATCCCGACCAGAAGCCCGGCGCTGACGCGCCCACGCCGTACCCCTATGCCGTCGCGTTGCGCGGCAATAACCCCGCCATACTGGATATGCAGTTGCTCAACCCGTACCAGGGCATAGACGCCTCTCATAACCAGCGGGCCCTGATTCGTAATATTCACGGCCAGCCCATCTATATCGGCCTGTTTGTGGACGCCATTTATGATATCGGGCGCATCGAAAATGTTCACTGGAATCCCTGGTGGTCCCTGAACACAAAGGTGTACCAGTGGCAGGTGGAAAACGGCACGGGGTTCATCTTCGGGAAAACCGACTGGCATTATGTGCATAACACCTTCTGCTTCGGCTATAACGTGGGCTACAAGTTCATCAAGACGGAGGGCGGCAGCACCAACGGCAATTTCCTTGGCATTGGCGCGGATGATTGTTATACCTCGCTGGTCGTCGAGGAGAGCGCACCCATGGGTATTCTCATCACCAACGGCGAGTTTGTTTCCTTTCACGGGCCCGATCCGACCATGGTCCGCGTGGAAAAGACCCACACCGGAACGATCCGTTTTGTTAACTGCGCCTTCTGGGGACCGGCGCGCCGCAATGCCGTCCTTGACGGGGTCGGCACCGTCGGTTTCAGTGACTGCACCTTTATGCAATGGGGCTATGAACAGGAAGGGGACAAACGCCATCATGCGGTATTGCCGTCCATCGACGTGGAAGGCGGTTCGGTCATCCTGAACGGCAACGAGTTTCTCGAAAACAAGCCGCAGGTCAAAATAGGCCCGAAAGTTGAGCGCGCCATCGTAACCGGAAATCTGGTCAATGGTGAAATACGCGTCGTCTCCGAAGCCCCGCGCGGACGCACGGTGGTCGAAAACAATCTCGGCTCCCCGAGGGACCGGAAATTTGTAGAAGGACTGAAGCGGCGGCGGGACTTCCGTAGCGGCCGGTTACGGAATTAATCGGGGGCGAACAGGAACCAGGCCGTACGTGTTTTTCGTTCATCCTAAAACGGCTGTTGTATTCACCAGCAGTTTCCAAACCAAAGGACTTAAGGGTCATAAACGACCAAATGATAGTAAAACGCTCTCCCGATTGGTGCGTCCTTTAAGTCCTTTTGGTCCTTGATGTCCTGTAACGACAAGACCGGCCCCCAAAGTTAACCAGGACCTCAAAGAATGCAACGGCCCTCAAGGTTACAGTACCCTTTTATGCGTTCTCTAGAACCACTTGCCGTGGACCGGTCCGGGGACATAACTTTCCAGGTAGGCGTAGGCGTCTTCCGCGTTGGCGCACACATGGTAAAATTCCTTGTGGCTTTCCTTGATAAAATGTTCTTTGATCATCGTGTCAAAGAAATGAAACAGGTGGTCATAGATATCGTTGACATTCAAGAACACGCATGGCTTTTCGTGATACCACAACTGCTTCAGCACCAGTATCTCCATGACTTCTTCCAGGGTGCCGAAGCCGCCAGGCAGCGCAATAAAGGCATCCGCCCGTTCCGCCATAATGCGTTTGCGGTCGCTCATGCTTGTCGTTACCACCAGTTCATCCGCGTCATGATACGCCAACTCGAGGTCAACCAGTTTGTCCGGGATAACACCTACCACGCGCCCGCCGCCGCACGCGTGAACGGCCCTGGCACAGACGCCCATGAGCCCAACGCAGCCGCCGCCGTAAATCAGGGTGTGACCGTGTTTGGCAATCAATTCACCGAGCCGTTGCGCAGCGTCCCGGTACGACGCGTCGACGGCTTCGCTGCTCGCGGCATATACGCAAATTGACTCCACCGTTGCCTTAACTCCTTTATTGTTCCAGTACGCAAACGGTTTCCACATGGGGTGTATAAGGAAACATGTCCACCACCGTTACCTGTGTCAGGGACCAGCCAGCGGCCATGATGCCCCGCAGATCCCGCGCCAGGGTTGCCGGGTCGCAGGACACATAGACAATTTTACGCGCCCGGGCTACGGCCAACGCTTGTACCAGCGGCCGCGCGCCGGTACGCGGCGGGTCGAGAAGAATCACCTCCCAGGACTGTTGTTTTAACAGGCGCGCCATATACGTTTCATCGCCTTCGGTGTAAACAGCGGGAACGAGAGCGGAAACGGCGCGCACCGCGGCACCAGCGTGGTCCACTCCGCACACCCGGGCAGACCCCGCATGATGAAGGCTTAGGTTGCCCGTGCCGCAGTACAGGTCCAGAAGGCTGTCCGCACCGCCGATACACGCATCCGTATGGGCGCGAAGCATACGGTTCAACAGCAGGCTGGATTGGCTGAAAACCCCATTGACAACAGGTACACCATCGAACAGAAACTGATGCCGGATCCGGTCAAAGCGCGTGTTGGTTTGCGGAAAACGTTCTTTCAGCGCCATTGTCTCATCGCGCAGAAACACCAGGGTATCCAGCCCTTCCGGGTTGACGGTTACCTGCATGTCGCCCTGAACCCCCGGCATTTGTAACTCCTGAAGCACGTCGTTGAGGCGGGCATGATTTAAGGGACAGGCCTCCATCGGAATGACCGTGTGGGTATGTGGAGCAAAATACCCGACGGTCTTGCCGTCTCCATGGAAAACGGCGCGGGTGCGGTATCCTAGCCGGAATTCCACCTGCTCCAGCCAGGCGACCTCGGCCTGAATGCCGCCTATACGCTCCAGGCTGTCCAGAACAATACGTCGTTTCCAATCCGCCTGGGCAGGATAGGCAAAGGCACGCCAGGCACAAGCGCCCGGACATTCAGCACATGTGTCCGAAGATTCACGGTGCGGAGAAGGGATGAGAACAGTCGCCACCTCCGCCCATGCCGCGCGCGGACCGCGCCGGAGTATCCTGGCCAGTACCTTATCACCAGGAAGCGCGCCAGAAACGAAACAGACCATACCGGCAACCCGGCCGACCCCGTCACCGCCGTGTGCCGCCGCCTGGATTTCAATCTCAACCCGCTCTCCGGGTTCCATGGAAATGTTCATGTCCA
>JAKLHG010000144.1 GCA_022710255.1 Candidatus Hydrogenedentota bacterium | reverse complement strand
TGTGGCCCTGGTGGGCCAGTATGGCACGCGTATCTCCGAGGGAGCGCTCGACCCGCTCACCTTGACCGCGCTCGTACTGGAAACACGGGGGCCGGAAAAACAGAACGGACAGGCCGTTTTGATTTCGTGCGATTTGTGTTTCGTAGACCGGTCCATTGTGGACCGGTTGCGCGCGGTTCTCCGGGAGCGCCTCCCCGAACTGGATGCGCGCAACCTGGTCATCAGCGCCACCCATACCCACGACGGCCCCGGCCTGGACGATGCCACTTTCGAGGGCGTCTATGACACCAGCGGCGCACCCGATGTCATGAGCGCTTCCGAATACGGCGCGTTTTTTGTGGACAAGGCGGCGGGTGCCGTAGCGGAAGCGTGGGCCGGGCGCGCGCCCGCAGGCATGAGCTGGGCACTCGGGCATGCCGTGGTCGGCATCAACCGGCGCGTCCAGTATTTTGACGGATCCACGGTCATGTACGGGGACACGAGCCGGCCGGACTTCAAAAGTTTCGAAGGCAGCGCGGACCCCGGCCTGCCCCTGCTGTTCTTCTGGACGCCGGAGAAAACGCTTACGGGTGTCGTAGTGAACCTGCCCTGTCCTTCCCAGGAAACGGAATCGCTCATGCAGCTCTCCGCTGATTTCTGGCATGAAACCCGCCAGGAACTGAAACGCCGGCTGGGCGATGATGTGTTTGTGCTTGCCCAGTGCGCCGCCGCCGGCGATATTTCGCCCCACCGCACCTTCCGCAAGGCGGCCGAAGAGGCCATGCTGCAGCGTAAGGGCGTCACCTGCCGCCAGGAAATTGCGCGGCGCATCGCCAATGCGGTGGACGAGGTGCTTCCGGGCGCGGAGGCGAATATTACCTATGCCCTGCCCCTGAGGCATGTGATCCTGGATCTTGACCTGCCGGAAAAAGAGCCGCCGTCGCCGCCCTTCGTGAAAACCGATTCCGTACATCCTGCGGAGTTTCACGCGTTGCGCATCGGCGACATCGCCATGGCTACCTTTCCCTTTGAATACTATCTTGACTACAGCCTGCGCATCCAGGCGCGGGCCCGCGCCATCCTGACCTTCACCGTGCAACTGGCCAACGGACAGAGCGGCTATCTGCCGACGGCAGAGGCGATTCAGGGCGGCGGTTACAGCGCTGAAAACTACCTGGTCACCCCGGAAGGCGGCCAGCAAATTGTTGATGAAACGGTGGCAACGCTGAACGCGCTGTGGCCGTGACACCCTATGGGAACTTGTCGGCTCATCGCCTCTATAAAAACAAGAAATTGAATCTGAATAGCCTGAAGGGCTTACCTATCAAAACCCCGGGTTGCGGGTAACGCCCGCGTTGATTTATTGCGCTCGTTCCCAAATGGAATTTGGGAACGAGTTACAAAGACATCAAGGACAAAGGAGTGGAGTCCAGTCATGGAGAGTACCTTGTTCCCAATGTTGTGTTTCGGAGTGCTGGTGCCGGCGGCAGCCATGGGCGCGGCGGCATCTTCCGATGCGGGCCGCCTGGACTATCAGGAAACGGTCCTGGACAACGGCCTGAAAATCATTACGTTGGAGGACTTCTCCTGTCCCATCGTCACAGTGGATATCTGGTATCACGTGGGTTCCAAGGACGAGAACCCGGAACGCCAGGGCTTTGCCCACATGTTCGAGCACATGATGTTCCGGGGGACGGACCGTCTCGGGCCGACGGACCATTTTGATAACATTCGGCGCATCGGCGGCACGTGCAACGGTTACACGTCCTTCGACCAGACCGTATACGTACAGACGGTGCCGGCAAACCAGTTGGAACTGGTACTGTGGCTCGAAGCGGAACGGATGAGTTTCCTCAAGATTGACCAGGCGGCTTTTGACACGGAACGGAAAGTGGTGGAAGAGGAGCGGCGGCTCGGGTTGAATGCGCCCTATGGCGGTCTGGAGGAAAAGGCCCTGGCCGAGGTGTTCCACGTGCATCCCTACCGCTGGCCGCCCATCGGGAAAATTCCGCACCTGCGCGCCGCGAGTGTCCCCGAGCTACGTTCCTTCTGGACGCACTATTACGGCCCGAACAACGCTACGCTCGTCATCGCCGGCGCGGTAAAACACGAGGAGGCCCGCTCCCTGGCGGAGCGGTATTTCGGTTGGATTCCACGGGGAACGGAACCGCCCCGGGTAACCGTGCGCGAACCGGTTCCCGAAGGGCCGCGCGAGGTCACCCTGTCAATCGATAATGCCCCGCTGCCGCTGGCGGCCCTCGCGTTTCGGACGGTGCCGCTGGCCCATCCGGATCGTGTCCCGCTGGAGTTGCTGGCGACCATCCTGGGCGACGGCAACAGCAGCCGCGCCTACCGGCACCTGGTAGCGGAAAAGGAACTGGCCGTCGGCGTACAATGCATGAATGTCTGTCTTGAGCAGGAGGGCATGCTGGCGCTGGGGGCCGCCGTTCCCCCGGGTGAAAAGCGCCTGGAGGAAGCGCTGGCTGCACTGAAAAGGGAAATCGAACAAATCCGCAAACGGGTGGTGCATCCCGACGAATTGGAAAAGGCCCGCAACCAGATGCTAAGCCAGTTGGTGATGGAAAGCCTCAATGTCGCCAACAAGGCGCGCGCCCTGGGCAGTGCGGCGGTCCTCGAAGGCGATACGGCCCGTGTCAACGGGCGTTTTGAAGCCATCAACCGGGTGACCCTGGCCGACCTGCTGCGCGTGGCGCGGCAGTATCTGGACCCGGACCGGGTGTTCACATTCCGTGTCGAGGGAGATTTGAAAGGGCTTGTGAACAAGGATAAACGAAATCCTGAAGACGATGCGCCCCTGACAGGCCAGCCGGAAACCGACCCTCCCGCGCCGGGGCGGCCGGGAGCGGCAAGGCCGGAAAACTATCCCGCAAGTCCGCCGTCACAGGGACCGTTGGAGTTCGACCCGACGCCGCGTTTCCAGGCCCGTACGCTGGACAATGGTATGAAGGTGGTTGTGGTTGAAAATCATGAATCGCCCTTTGTGTCCATGATCCTGCACCTGCGCACAGGCGCCTGGACGGAAACGAAACCCGGATGCGCATCCATGGCCATGAACATGCTGTGCCGGGGCACTGAGAAACACACGGAAGAGGAATTGTCACGGGAACTTGAAACCTACGCCATCCATCTTTCCGGTACGGCGAACATGGACGATGCAACCGTGGTGGCCGCGTGCGTCACCACGCAAGTGGAACGGGCTGCGAGGCTCATGGCCGATACGGTACTGACGCCGACCTTTGATGCCGAAGAGTTCAAAAAACTCAAGAAACAAGTACTGGCGGACCTGTCGGTGAATGCGGCGGAGCCGGCCTACCTGGCCGGTCGGGAAATGCGGCGCCGCCTGTATGGCCCGCATCCCTATGCCCGGTCGGCCCGGGGCGAGGTGGAAGATGTGCGGGCTTTGACCCCTGACGATGCACGGGCCTGGTGGTCCGCCTATGCCCGGCCGGACATGGCCTGGCTCTGTTTCGCCGGAGACATTGGGATGGAACAGGCGGAGCAATTGGCCGGACGCGTCTTCGGTTCGTGGAAAGGCGAAGGGCCGAAACCGGAACCGCGCGTGGCCGCCATGCCCGCGCCCGCTCCGACGAACATCGTCATCGTGGACATGCCGGGCGACCAGGCGCAAATCCGCATTGCCCGTCCGGGCATTACCCGGAACGACCCCGGGTATTTCGTATCACGCGTGGTCAGCGGTTATTTCGGGGGCGCCTTCGGCAGCCGGCTGAACGATTCCTTGCGCGTCAGGAAGGGGCTGACCTATGGTGCGCGCGGCGGCTATTACCCCGGCCGAATGGGCGGGGAATTTGTGATGTCCACCTTCACCAAGCTGGAATCGGTGCCGGAAGCGGTGCAGACATCCCTGGAGGAACTCGACCGCCTGCGGAGCGACGCGCCGACGCCGGAGGAACTGGGCCAGACCAAGGCCTATATCCTGGGCAGTTTCGCCGGGGAGCGGGAAACGCCCCAGGCGGTGGCGAATGATTTGTGGCTGATCGAATCCGAAGGATTGGCGGAGACCTATTTCCGTGACTTTCTTGCGGGTGTTCAGGCCGCGGATGCCGCCGCATGCACCCGTCTGGCAACGGCCACCCTGGACCCCGACACCTTGTTGATCGTGGTGACCGGCCCGGCGGCAACGCTTCGGCAACCGCTCGAAGCCATCGCCCCCGTCACGGTCGTCACCCGTGAATCCCGGAACAAGGACCGGCACAGCACCGAAAAATAGGCACCCTATCCACAATGAAGTGCGCCTGGGCGACCTCACCCTTTCGAATAATCGGGGGACAATTTTTTGGTAATTGTCTAGCAGGGCATCGATTCAGATCCTGCCTGCCCAGGCATTACCCAAACAGACTCGTTCCCAAGTTGCACTCTTGTCATTACCCACATCTTTCCGTTGAGGATGGGTTATCGAGATGCCGATGTATGTATTCAGAACCCCAACGGGATTCCATATCATAGCCCAGCGGTTGCGGTACCCCGCTACCCTGGGTAAGCGATGTTTTTCCTTCTCTCTTTTCTACTCCAACGGAGTTACATCTGTTTTCCCATACGGCATTTGCACCAATGTGACGCAACCCCGTTGGGGTAAACGGGAATTGGGAGCCCTTCCAACCCAGGGTAGCGGGGTACCGCGACCCTGGGCTTTGTTCCTAAATCCCGTTGGGATATTGAATTCAAACAATCGTTTTTAGCCGCTACTATTCATTGCCAAAAAATGTGGGTAATGACAAGAGTTGCACTTGGGAACGCACTTGTGAGCCAAATTGTATTTCGCGAACATCGCGGTCTGGACTCTGAATCAGAGTATGCGGCGCGGGGTCGCGAAGTACAACTTCGCGTGCAATTGCGTTACGAAATACAATTTCGTAACGAGCCCTCGGGGGGAAAAAATTTTTGCGTTTGTACATTGACATTTCGCATGCAGAGGGGTACACTTTTTTACAGGCCACCGAAAATGCCATCAAAGAGGCGTGAGACAGTGGCACATGTTGAATCATTCGATATACGGCGTACAGGGGCTTTGACCGGAAACGGCTATACCCTGCTCCGGTGAACTGTAGTGTGAAGTGTTTGATGGATGTGCATCTGAACAGCAAAGGAGAACAGAGTAATGCTTAAGAAAATTGTTCTGATTACGGCAGGGGGCGCTATTGCTTCGTTTCATGCGGCGTTCCATGCCATGTATGAAACGTTGATGCGAATAGCGCCGGGGAAATTTGAACTGGTAGGCGCCCGGAACGGGTTTACCGGCCTTCTCAACGGCGATTTCGTTCCCATATGCGCGGAAGACATTTGTGTGGATCGCGCCGGGTCCATGATCGGATCCGACCGGAAACTGGTGGACCCAAAAAAAATTGCGGAGGCGGTGCAAAAGCACAACATTCACGCCACTATCGTAATGGGCGGCGACAACCACCTGGGCGAGGCGGCGCGCTGCTGGAAAGACCAGCAGGTGAACGTGGTCGGGTACCCCAAGACTATGGACGGCGATTTGAACTCCTTTATCACGCTGGGCTATGAAACCGCCGTAACCGTGGGCAGCCTGGCCGTCCGGAATCATCACAGCACCGCGATAACTTTCGACCGGGTGTTTTTTGTAGGCCTCTTCGGCCGGGATACGGATTGGGTGTTGACTGCGGTCACCGCCTATGGCGGGGGCGATTTCGGTATTCCCTGTGAACAGGAATACAGATGGGACTACATTTTAGAAAAAATCAAGGCCGCCTGCAGGCACAATCAGGAACGCTTCGGTGAAGCGTTTGCGGTGATTCCTTATTCGGAAGGCGCCCGTATCCAGGGGGTCAGCCTGCCCCCGGTGGGACATTGCTCGATGGACGACTTCGGCCAGGTCAAACTCCAGCCCGAATGGCTGGGAATGGATGTGCATAGACTGTGCAAACAGGCAGGCTTGTCGGCCGCACACCAGTCGCACACCTATGATTTGCGCGACAATCCGCCCACGGAAACGGACAAGCGGCTGTCGGCCATGGCGGGTGCGCGGTGCATGGAAATGGTGCTGGAAGGCCGCTTTGGAAATGCCGTCGTCTTCCGGCCCTCCGGAGATTTCTACGAAGTCGGTGAAGCGCCTCTTGAAGAGGTGGCGCAGAAACGCGCCGTGCTTCATACCGGGTATTTCGACTATGAGACCTTGAAACCCACGCCGGCATTCATACGGGACTACGGCAACCTCTTCCGGGCGTCCTTGGGCGAGCCGCCCCAAAAAGAGGACCTCGTATATCCGGTAATGCGCAAGCCTCGGTAATCGGGCGGCCCCGCGACATAGTGGAATGCGGCGGATTCCTTATTACTCAGGGCAAAACACAATTCAGGGGCGTGTTTTTTTAAGATAGAAAGGAGTGGAACATGAGACCATTGACACCGGAAGAAGTAAGGGAATATGAGCGTGCACAGCAAGCGGAAATGGAACGACACATCTTCCTGCGGGAAATTCCCCCAGACCGGGACTTGAAAAGAGAAGCCTGCTTGAAATGGATCGATGATCACGCCGACGCTTGGAGAAAGGCCTGGCTGGAACGGCACAAGGATAGAAAGGACAACGCGATTCGCGGGATACCAGACCCTTGATGCATGCGGCAGTACCTGCACGGGCGTTCGGAGGCCACTGCGCGACCCGCTCCCGACAAATAAAGGGCAACTTTAGCCCTAGCCAAGCCGTACTAAAAAAGCGGCGCCACAAATCAATTGAATGAGATGTGCTTCTTGATTACACTTGTCCCACAAGGCGTGGTACAATCTAGTTGAGCATTATTTGCCATAAACAATGTTGTTATAATTTATACGTTTTATAAAGGAAATGAAAAATGATACCGTTGACACACGAAGAAGTAATGGAATGTGCGCTTGAACAGCAACAAAAAATGGATGAGCATAAATATTTTAAATCCATAGAAGCCCAACGCGATGTAGGAAAAGAATTCGCGTATTTGGATTGGATCATCAATTACGCCAAGGCATGGCGGGATGCTTGGATGCAGCGCAGGGAAGAACGGCTCAGGCTTGCGGAACAGCAAAGCCAAAATAACTGACCGCTCCTGACATACAGCCGGAGTTTTTCCTTCTTATTTACTGACGAGGGTGCGTCTGTCCGAAGGAAGATTCTTACCATTACAAAAAACATCTTCATGGAAACTCTTGCGTTCAACGGAATCCTAATGGATAGTTCGATGGACTCAGGTATTCCATGAACAGACGCTTGCGCAGAAATGCCGCATGTATGCCGTTGAACGCCGACGCGGTTCCCGTGCAGTGGCTGTGGTACGTGCCATCCTGACCGGAAACCGTAGGTCACGGCACCTCGTCCGCGGGAAAACATGCGGGCCTGCTGTCCAGATCAAGGTGTGTTTCCGTAACCCGCCGCATCGGCGTCAGGACGTGTGAAGAAGGCTTCACCGTGGCCCGGAATAATGACATCGGCCGCGTCAAGCAATCGCTGAACACTCGCCCGGGCGGCGTTTTCGTCCCAGAAATCGGCATTATGACGCCACACCGCGTTCGACATCAGCCACGGAAGGTTGACAATGGCGTCACCGCACAAAGCAATGCGCAGGGCGCTGCCTTCACGGCTCCACAGCAATGAGGCATGTCCGCGAGTATGCCCCGGAGTAGCCATCATGCGTGTATGGGAGGTGATGAATTCATCGTCATCCAATCCCAGAAAACGGTCCTTGTAATGGTCAGGGCAGTCAGAAAGTGCCTGGCGATGACAGTACCAGCGGGCTTGTGAGAAGAGTTCCACACCGCCGTAGTGGTCCTGATGAAAGTGGGTGATAAACACCCTCGTGATATCGCCGGGTTCCAAACCCACCTGTTTTAAGGTGCGGCACAGCCCGCTTACATGCTTTTCCCTGTTTTCCGGTGAAAGGTCGCTTTCCCAGTCAAACCCCGTATCCACCACCAGAAGTTCGCCCGCGTCGTGCACCAGGGACACCGTCGAACCACCGCCAATACCCAACTGCCTCTTCAATCCGATAAACATAGGAGAAGGTACGGCATAGGGTTCCACAACACAAGAACCCGTTTTAAGGATCTGCACATCAGATGTAAACACAGGCAAGTAATCCTCCATGTTGCCAGGCCCGAAGACACTGGGGAACGCCTCTTGGTGTGTTACCGGTGTATAAGCCCTTTGTTTCTAAAAAATAGAAACGGGCCGGGAAGGCACACCATTGCCAACATCAGGTCATCTTCCACATGGGCAAGACATTCCTCAAGTCCAGTCTTAATCTGATCACATGCATCATTCCCGAAATGATGTTCCGCATCATATATCCTTGGTCCAGACCATGTCAATGGGTGATCGGGAAATCTTGTCTAACGGTTGGCTGCCTCCTATAACAGCGTATACTGTCGTTTCGCTTCCGACATCAGCCATGGAAAGTTGACAATGGCTTCACCGCATAAGTCTAATGCACGACAATAGAGGCAGCCACCTGTAACTATGGTGCAATTTCAGACTTCCTGACCTCGACAGGGTTTTGATGTGGTTTTTCGGAAAACAGTATGGCACAAAAGTTT
>JAKLHG010000143.1 GCA_022710255.1 Candidatus Hydrogenedentota bacterium | reverse complement strand
CGGAGTGAAACCCATGATCCTGGGCACCGATGCCGGGGAAGGGGACGCCATACCCGCCAAGGTCAAGGCACCGGGCGCGGACGCGGCCGCCGTGAGTTTTACCGATGCCTTCGCCAGGGCCCTGATAGACCTGGCTTCGCGGGATCCCCGTATTATCGGCATTACCGCGGCCATGCCCACAGGCACTGGCCTGTCCAAGTTTGAGCAGGCCTTTCCGGAACGCTCTTACGATGTGGGCATCTGCGAACAGCACGCGGTGACCTTTGCCGCCGGTCTCGCCGCGGAAGGCATGCGCCCGGTCACGGCGCTGTATTCCACCTTCCTGCAGCGCGGCTACGACCAATTGATTCACGACGTGTGCCTGCAGTCTCTGCCTGTGGTATTCGCCATTGACCGGGCCGGGCTGGTCGGCGAAGACAGTCCGACCCAAAACGGCGTTTTCGACCTGTCTTACCTGCGCGCCGTGCCCAACCTGCGCGTGCTGGCGCCCCGCGACGCCACGGACCTGGCGCTGATGCTCGAATGGGCGCTTTCGCTCAATGAACCGGTCGCGCTGCGTTACGCACGCAGCGCCGCGCCCGATATCGGCGACACCGGGAACCGCAATGTGTGCGCCGCCCAGCGCCTGCGCAAAGGGGACGACCTGGTCTTTCTCACGGTAGGCCCCTGTGCGGCGGCCGCGCTGAACGCGGCCCAACTGCTCGCGCAGGAAGGGGTCTCCGCCGGCGTCGTGGATGCACGTTCCATAAAACCGCTCGACACGGCCATGCTCGACAGCCTGCGCGACACGCCCCTGGTTACCGTGGAGGAAAACACGCTGTACGGCGGCTTTGGAAGCGCGGTACTTGAATATTACGAACAGTCAGAACAGCTGCACAGGGTACAGGTCTGCCGCGCGGGGCTGCACGATGTGTTTGGCGACCTGGCGACCCGGGAAGAGCAACTGCGGATGTACGGCCTGGACGCGGACAGCCTTGCCGGTATGGCGCGAGAAATGCTCCACCGCCGGGTCAGGACCTCCCTGGCCGACTGAGGAATCCTTCATGACGGAACCGATACCCATCACCGTGAACGGCACCGCACGCGAGGTGGTCCCCGAGTGTACCCTCGCCGCGTTGCTGGAACAGATGGGAATCAATCGGGTGACCGTAGTCGCCATGCGAAACGACCAGGTAGTGGAAAAGAGCGCCTTCGTTACAACCGTTCTTAAGCCCGGGGACGTACTGGAGCTGGTCGCTTTTGTAAGGGGAGGATAATCATGGACCTGACAACGCGGGCCGGCCTGCTTCGTGAGGCAGACCTGTACGTGGTGATTACGGAATCCTTTTGCGCGGGCCGCGCCTCCCTTGAGGTGCTGAATGCCTGCCTCGACGCCGGGGTGCGCCTGGTGCAGTTGCGCGAGAAGGAACTTCCCGACCGCGATCTGCTGGCCCTGGCCCGGAGTTGGCGCGAAGCCACGCTGCGTACGGGCGCCTTGTTTATTCTGGACGACCGCGTCGACATCGCCCTGGCGGCGGATGCGGACGGCGTGCACCTCGGCCGGTCCGACCTGCCCCTCGAAGCCGCGCGGCGCATCGCCCCGGAACTTCTCCTGGGCGCGTCCACCCACAGCCTTGAACAGGCCCTGTCCGCCCAGGAGCGGCATGCCGATTACATCAACATCGGCCCCATTTTTCCCACCCAAACCAAAACCGCCACCGCCGCGCCCGTGGGGCCTGAACTGATTGCCGAAATCCGGCCCCATCTCCGCATTCCCTTCACCTGCATGGGCGGCATCAAGCCGGATAACGTGGACCGCGTCCTGGAGCAGGGCGCGCAAATCGTTGCCGTCGTCACCGCCGTCACCGCCGCCCCCGACATCCGCGCCGCCGCCAGAGAACTTCGCCACCATATTCTTGCACATGGGCGGGCTGACTCGCCCTGCAGATAACCAAAATTCCGGGTCCTCAGGCGCATGGCAGGGAAGTTACAGGCAATCCTGAATGACATCCGCAGCGGCACCTGTTTTATGGCAGGGTTCCCTGAAGCGATTGGCATCTTGGTGAAAATGGTTTACTCCCGCCGGGTCTGTTACTATAAACGGTAAAGGAATCAACGCCATGAAATATGTCATTTATACAATGGCTGTCTGCATGGGTATTTTCATAGGTCTTGCGGCTTCGGCAGAAGTCATGCCCGCGGGGTATTGGCCGCTTGTCAGCGACAGCAAGGACTACTCCGGCCATTGGGGCGATGCCGTAAACCATAATGTGGTATTCAGCCCGCTTGGTCCGGACGGACCGCCGGCGCGGTTCAACGGTCGGGACGCCTATTTTGAAGTGCCGGGCCGTATCCCCTTCGGCGCGGATGATTTTACCGTGTTACTGTGGATTCACACGGAGGCTGCTTTGGATGACGGCCTCGGCGATTTGCTGAGCAATTTCGATGGGGCTTCGCGCAAGGGTTTTACCCTCGGCCTGGCCACGTATATGGGCGTCTCCAATTCCCAGCCCAATTACCGCACCCTTCATTTCGGGCTGGATGACGGCACGGAACCGGCATGGACCGACTGCGGCCGTCCGGGCAACGCGGTGTTTGTGTTCGGGTTTGCCGTGCATGACGGGGCGCTGTACGCGGCCACCTGCGAGCCGGGGCAAACCGAGGCCGGACACGTGTACCGGTACGACGGCGGCGCGGGCTGGACCGATTGCGGCAGCCCGGACCGGAGCAACGCGGTGATGGCCCTTGCCGCGCATGACGGCGGCCTCTACGCGGGCACCGGCTGGTACGACACCACCGGGTCGGCGCTGGAGGCGTCTCCGAACACCACGCCGGGCGGCAAGGTGTATCGCTACGTGGGCGGCTCGGAGTGGACCTGTTGCGGAGCGCTCTCCAACCCGGAAACGGGGGAAGCCGGCACCATGGGCGGGCTGGGCGTGTATAAGGGGGCGTTATACGCGACCACGCTGAAACATCCGGGATTCGGCCTGTACCGGTATGACGGCGGCGGCACCTGGACCTATTGCGGCAACCCGGGTCGGCGCGTGTTGAATCCCGCCGCCTTCAACGGCGATTTGTATATGGTTTCCTACGACGGCCCCGGCGGTCCTTTCCGGTACAACGACGCCGAATGGGCCTATGTGGGCGGCTCGCTGGATCCGCCCATCAGCCAGGACTACAGCTTTGCCGTGTACGGCGGCAGGCTCCATCTGTCCACCTGGCCGGAGGCGCATGTATACCGGATGGAAGACTCGGGCGCATGGACCGTCTGCGGCAGACCGGCCGATGAACTGGAAACCATGGGCATGATGGTCTACAACGGCAAACTGTATGTCGGCACCCTGCCCTCGAGCCGTGTGTACCGTTATGATCAGGACAACACCTGGACCGCCATCGGAGCACCCTTGGACGCCGCGGGCGGCAAATACCGCCGCGCCTGGTCCATGGCCTTGTACCAGGGGAAGTTATTTTGCGGCACCCTGCCGTCCGGCAAGGTGTGGAGTCTGCAAGCGGGTGGCTGTGTGACGTGGGACCATGCCCTGTCTCCCGGATGGCGGCACCTTGCGGCGGTACGTCAAGGCCGTACCCTGATACTGTATGTTGATGGCGCGCAAGTGGCCGCCGGCGTATTGCCCGGCGACTCTTCCTTCGATGTTTCCTCGGACGTGCCGCTGCAAATAGGACGAGGCCCCGGTGATTTTTTCAAGGGATATATGCGGAATCTCCAGGCCCACACCCGCGCCCTTTCGGAAGCGGAGATAAAGCAATGCCATGAAAAGGAGAAGTTCTTCACGGAATAACAGGGGGCTCCTTTTCTATGGGGTATATAGGCACGGTTTTAACCTGCAGCAAAGCAGGCCGTGAGCAAAATAAAGGGACTCATGGTCCTGCCCGGTCTGTGTCCAAATCTACGATACGCTATCGGCTCCGCCGCTCCGTCGTCTTCCTCTGCCAATCAGATAAGTCATCTCCCATTCGTTTTATTCACAAAGTGTTTTCAGTCATCGTCATTCCGGTTTTTTCGCGGCCAAAGACATGTATCGAAGCACGGGACGTTTCCACGCGAAAAAGACCGGAACCCAGATTCCAACGACTTCGGGGGGAAAAGGGGAAGTTTGAAGTATGAAGTATGAAGGCTGAAGGATGAAGAATGAAGAGGTGCGGGACGCCTTTATTCTGGATGCTGGTGGTCTTGTACTGTTTTTGACATAAGAAAAGAGTTGAACTATACTCACGAAGGTCAGACTTCCTGACCTCATCGGAAATGCGTATGGCACTCGTAAACAAACAAAAATACGGAGCAAAAAGGGACTGATGACGAAATAGCCACGACTGACGAAGAATCAAGGCCCCTTACTGTTATCGGCTATTTCGTTGTCTGTCCCTTTCTTGCGGTCCTATGCAAATATAACTTCAAAAAGTGCCAATCTGGATTCCGAAATAGCATTAAAAAAAACTGTCGGGATCAGGAAATCTGAAGGCATAGAGTTCACGGTCCAGGATGCATCCAAATGGAGGTTGACCATGGTGTCCAGAATGATATTAGCGGTCGCTGTATTTGTGAATATAACACTTGCGGCTTCGTCATTTTCACATCCGGCGTTCTTTATGAAGTTCGACCTATTGGATTCACTTGCAAAGAACGGGATTGAGGGCGAAGCAATGCCTTCGTATCATCCTGCGGATGGGAACGAAGACTGGCAGCTGGAGATGAGCGAGACGATAACCTACCTTTCCGGGTGGCAGCAGGGCGCCAATCCGATGACCTACGCGATACGGGCCGCCTACCTGTGGCAGAACGGGGAACAGTATCATTATGACGCCGGTGAAGATCCGCCGTTGTGCTGGGCGCCCGGTCCCGCAGTGGAAGAAGGGGAAGCGCCGAGTGAAGGAGAGTTTCCCGAAGGCGAAGGAGAATCTGCGGAGGGAGAAGGTGAATTGCCGGTTGAAGGCGAGGGGCCGACCGAGACCATCCTCCTTCCTGGCGATGTGCCACTGGAGCTGGTGCGCATCCCGGCGGGTTCATTCCAGATGGGTTCGCCGGAAACCGAGCGCTCCCGAGATAGTGCTGAAGGGCCGGTACATACCGTGACCATTAACTACGATTTTTACCTGGGCAAATATGAGGTGACTCAGGAACAGTGGCTGGCGGTGATGGGCGTCTGGCCGGGCACGGCGCCGTCGTCCGCCGATGGCATCGGGGATATTTACCCGGCCTATAACATTTCCTGGAACGATGCGCAGGCTTTCATCGCGGCGTTGAATACCCATATTATGACCACCGGCCAGGGACCGGCGACGGTGCGGCTGCCCTCGGAAGCGGAATGGGAATATGCCTGCCGCGCGGGCACGCAGACGCGCTTTTATTTCGGCGACTCGTTGAGCGTAGATGATGCCTGTTCAGATGACGGCGTACGCAGCCAGTATATGTGGTATTGCGGCAATAACAGCCCTAAAGGGAGCAAGCCCGTGGGCGAAAAGCTGCCGAACGCCTTTGGGCTGCATGACATGAGCGGCAACGTGTATGAATGGTGCGAAGATGACTGGCATGGCAGTTATTCAGGGGCTCCGAGTAACGGCAGCGCCTGGCTGGACACACCTCGGGGCGCGTATCGCGTGGAACGTGGCGGCTTCTGGCAGCACAACGCCCAGTATTGTCGGTCGGCCCTTCGCTTCAGCCTTTCGCCCAACAATCGCAGCGGCATCTTCGGGTTCCGCCTTGCCAGGTAAGAATGAAGGATGAAATCGATTGGGCGGGACAGGGATCAGGGATCAGGGGCGAGTAAGGGCGGGGCGGGGTTAATCATCAAAAAACAGTTCTTGCGTTCATCTACTTCAATTAGTGCAACTTTTCGCAATTCAAAACCCTTCCCTGCACACTGCCTGCCATAATTATTCACAATCCACAAGTGCAGGGGGGATTCGTTACGGTATATTCCCTGTGCTATACTTCATAAAGGATTAGCGGTTATTAATAATCTGACAGGAACATAAGAGAAAAATGGACACCATCACAGTTACCCTATCCAACGACAAGTTGGAGCGCCTTCAGCAGATGGCAGCCCAATTTGGCGTTTCTGTGAACGACCTGCTATGCGCTTCCATTGAGGATGTACTGGGACGTTCTGATGCACGTTTCGAACAGGCCGTGGAACGGTTGCTGGAAAAGAACGCGGCCTTGTACAAGCGGCTCGCATGAGGTTCCGCTACCTTACCCTGGGGGAAGTACTTGATCTTTACCAAAAGATAATACGGCAATCGGGCGGCGCAATGGGTCTGCGTGATCTGGGGTTGCTGGAATCGGCGCTGGCGCAGCCGCGCGCATCCTTTTCCGGAAAAGACCTTTATGAAACCGTCGAGGATAAGGCGGCCGCTCTGGGTTTTTCTCTGATTGCGAATCACCCCTTTATTGACGGTAACAAGCGCGTGGGACATGCTGCCATGGAACTATTTTTGATGCTCAACGGCAGTGAAATCAACGCCACAATAGAAGAACAGGAAGCCCTTATTTTGCGCTTGGCATCCGGAAAATTGAACCGTGCCCAACTGTGCGCCTGGCTGAAGACGCACATCCAAAAAACACCGCCCGGCATGGAGTAAAACAGTGTTTGTCTCCAAACAGGCAATGGTTCATGGCACCTCGTTCCCAAGTTGAACTTGGGAACGAGGTGAAAAAAGCGCAAGCATGGCTTGCGCACTTCCAAAATAATGTCTATACGACGATTCACCTTCTTGTTTCTTATGGGGGCTAGGAGCCGATATCTGCTAATGGTCTTGTATTATTCTTGATATAAGGAAGGAGATGAACTATACTCATGAAGGTATAGAGTTCAGGGTCCAAGGTGTCGCCAAAACGAGGTGGGCCATGGTATCCAGAATGAAATTAGCAGTCGCTGCACTTATGGCTATAACGCTTGCGGCTTCGCCGTTTTCACATCCGGCGTGCTTCATGATGATGCCGGGGGGATCAGACTCGCTTATCAAGAACGGGATGGAGAGAGAAGGCGAACCACAGGTTGCCGGCGAATTACCTGTTGAAGGTGAAGAAAAATCAGAAACGATCCCGCTTCCCGGCAACATTCCGCTGGAAATGATCTGGATACCAGGCGGCACGTTCCAGATGGGCCGGTATCCGGGTGAACAAGAAAGTCATGATAAGGAGGAGCCGCAGCATGCGGTGACAGTCGGCGGGTTCTGGCTGGCCAAGTACGAGGTAACCAAGGCACAGTGGACTGCGGTGATGGAAACGACTCCGTGGTCGGGACACATGCATGTTCTTGACCATCCGGACAGCCCGGCGGTGCAGGTGTCGTGGAACGACGCGCAGGCATTTATTGCGGCGCTAAATACCCATACGGGACAGAGGTTTCGACTGCCGTCGGAGGCGGAGTGGGAATACGCCTGCCGGGCTGGGACGACCTCGCGGTTCTACTGGGGCGACGACCCGTCCTGTACGGTGGGCAATGCGTATTGCTGGTGGTCGAATAATGCATTCGATGTCGGCAATCGTTACGCCCATGCGGCAGGCTTAAAGATACCCAATGCGTTTGGATTGTTCGATATGAGCGGCAATGTCTTGGAATGGTGCGAAGACGACTGGCACTCGAACTACACGGGCGCACCCGCAAATGGCATCGCCTGGGTGGATTCGCCCCGGGGCGTGCGCCGCGTCGCCCGGGGTGGCGGCTGGCACAACAGCGGTATCGGCTGCCGTTCTGCGTACCGTTACGAAAGCCCCCCGTCGCTCAGGGACATCAACATGGGCTTCCGCCTCTGCAGGTAAGAAGAAAGGTGAAATAGTATGAACGGGGCAGGGATCAGGGAGCAGAGGCGAGTAGGAAAGAGAGGAAAGGGAAGAGACTTATTATGGTGAACCTGGCTGTTTCCACTGTTGTCTGGCTGTTTCAACTGGCTGTTTCTACTGTTTGTGTTTTGTGGTATCATATAGGCAGTCTATAGGAGTTTTATCCATGACTTATAAAGGCCATATTGCAAACGGAACGGTTGTGTTGGATGAACCTGTGCCGTTGCAGGACGGCACAGTTGTCCGCGTCGAGGTGGTGGCAGAGGCGGCCTCGACGGTGTTACACCCCGATATCGAACGGTTTACCGGGGTCTTGCCCGCCGATGTTGCTGTGAGGGAAGTCTATGTTGACGGCATGCTGAAGAAACATTCATGAAAGTCATGTTCGACGCCAATGTATTGCTGGATGTGTTTCAGCATCGTCTGCCGCATTACGACGCATCGGCGGCATGCGTCAATGCGGTACGTTGCGGAGTCATTGAGGGATATATACCCGCCCACGTGTTAACCACCTTCTACTATGTTCTCGCCAAATACCGTAACAAACAAACCGCGTGCGATGCCGTACGTTGGCTGCTGACACATTTCACCGTGGCCGCATGTGATCATACCATGCTTCAGGAAGCGCTCGCATGCGATATGCAGGACTTTGAGGACGCTGTGGTTCTGGTGTCCGCCCGACACGCGGGGTGCGCCTGCATCGTGACGCGAAATCAGGATGACTTCCACAACGCGCCCTTGCGCATTGTATCCCCCCAG
>JAKLHG010000142.1 GCA_022710255.1 Candidatus Hydrogenedentota bacterium | reverse complement strand
GGCCTCGATGTCCGCCTGGTAGCCCCAGGCATCGAATTCAGGACGTTTCTCGCTGCGAAACTGAATTCCGGAGTTGCCGCCTTCCCCGGTAATCTTATATTCAAAACGGAGGATGAAATTATCGGGTTCACCGCCGGTCCAGTACAGGTAGTGGTGTTTTTGACAGGGCTCCGCCTCGGTGCTCTCCGCCGTAAGGGCGCCGTCCTCCACGCGCCAACCGCCGGGTTTGCCTTCCCAGCCGCTTAGATCCTTTCCGTTAAACATGCTGATAAAAGAGGCTTCTTCCTCCACAGGGTACGCCAGGGCGGAAACAACCATCATCAACGCCAAAAATACAAGTATTCGATTATTCATTATGTTTCCTTGCGGGTCAATTTTTTAGAATTACGGTCACTCTTTCTTTGTAAAGCGTCAGGGCACCGTGTTTTCAGAACCGGTTACTCCAAACAATTACTTTTCAGGCTGCCCGGGTTCCATCGTTGTGGCCGAATCAATGCTCACATGGTCTCCCGGATTCAGCAACAACATTTTTTTACCATTGGTGATGGTCAGTTTTTTGGCTTCGGCGTTATATTCGGAAGCGCGCCAGTCCCCCACGATACCTTGTCCGAGACGCAGTGTTAGGGAGGTTTCGGTCTGGTCCGGATATTGCACCGAGGCCCTGAATACGGGCGAAATGCCTTCCCCGTGCACCACGCCATGGAGGGAAAATACCACGGGAAGGCCGCCGGTGTACGGGACTGCCTCGCCCTCGCTCCCGGGCTGACGCACCGTGGCGCCGGGTTCCGAATCAGGGTTCGTTACCGGCTCGACAACAGGACCTTCCACGGGTAACGCTCCGGAAGGGATTGATGCGGACTCGCCTTCGGGGGCGGTCCCTGCAACCGGGACTGTCGTTTCCGTCGCCTGAACAAGAGCGGGGGCGGGTTCCCTTTCAGCGGGCACGGCGCGCGCCGGAGCAACAGGTGCATGGGCTTGCTGCGCCCAGGCATAGGTCACCGCAGGCACGCCGGCACTTAAAAACGCGCATCCCAAGACCAGCGTAACCGCCTTCTTAAGGTTGAGATGATAGCCTTTAACGATGGCATCACCGACGGCGATTCCGAAAAAAAAGAAGGACGCTGCGAGGAGCATTCCAGGGCTGTCGAGATAAGGCGTAATGTTACGACCGGCATGAATAGGAGCATACCGCGCGAAAGACAGGAGCGCGGCTACGAGCATGGCGCAAAGCACCATCCACAGGAATACGGCCGCCACCATGCGGCCCCACGCATCGCGGAACAGCAGGGCGCCGGGCTGTGCAAGAACGACAAGGGCCGGCAAAAGAACAATACGGTGTATCTCGCCGGTTTCTCTCCAGGAAAGGAATAGCAGCACCGGCAGGACGAGAACTACGCCCGCTACATACATGCCGAGCGTGCAGGAAAATCGGTATGGAAGGCGCGTCGGCTTTGCCTGTTCCATCAAAGTGGGAGTCGGCAGGGGCACCTCGGCGGAGGCGTTCGCATGCAGGGCCTGGCGCAAATGCGCTTCGCTTCTGACAAGGATGCTTTCGGCCTTTTCCAACTCTTGAAGCAGTGCGGTCTTCGTTCCCCTCTTTAGTTGCTTCTTTCGGTCACGCTCAAGTACCTCCCGCCGGTATTTTTGGAGGGAATCCAGGTCATGGGTACAGTCGGCAAGCAATTGTTGTAATCGTTGACGCAAAAAAACAATTTTCGATTTCGCCCGTTTAAATCCGGCCTCGGCTTCAGCCAAACCTGAGGGCAAGGGATCGCTCGTTTCCTGCCGCGATTCCGCAATGCGCCGCCACTCCGCTATCCGCTGTTCCGCCGAAGTGCGTTCCTGCAGCGTAGAACGCAATTCATCGCTGTAGAGAACCGACAACGGACGGGTGTCGTCAAGGGCGACCGGTTTCGGCAGTTCGAGGTCGAAATACTCCGGATCAAAGGTGTCCATAGATACATCCGCCTGACCTCCGGCCAAATACGGGTCATCGACCTGCCGCCAGGCTTGCAGGTTATAATCCAAACGGACCAGGCTCTCCCGCGACAGTCTCAGCGCGTTTGTGTTTGCGATAAAATGCTGCAGGTCCACTTCCCCAACGCGCAAGGCCACGGTAAGGCGGTCGATTTCCCCTTCAATACGGGTGAGTTGCTTCAAAACGCTTTCATGAGCCAGTTGCAGTTTGGTATGGAACTTGTCCCGGAGATTCCGAAGCGACCGGGCGAACGCCTCCAGAACCTCGTTGGTGATTCCCCGTTCTTCATCGGACATAACACGCTGTTCCAGCCGTTCAAAAGCCTTTTGGTAACTGCACAGCAGCCTGAGCGGTTCCCACGTCTCAAAAGGGCTCTTCCTTTTGCTTCGTATCGGTTCCGGTGCGAGGCTGTCCGGTTTTTCAGACGGTTCTGCCGGCAGTTCTTCTTCTTTCTCCCCGGCAGCCGGGTCAACGGATTTCACCGCCGGTTCACCCTGGGCTTCACACTCAGGCAAAAGATTTGCCCTGGAAGCATCCCCCCCGCTTTCAGCAGGTCTGTCGCCCTTGTCTTCGGGTCCCCCCATCGTGCTGGCAGGAAGGTTACAGGCATTCTCCTCCCCCGCAAAACAGTCTCCGGACTGAGACCGTAAAAAGACCCCCGTTTCCCGGAACAGTTCCGCATGTTCCGCCAGTTGAATAACCTCGGTACCTTCCGCGATCTCGTTTTCCTTTGGAACGAACCATTTGCGGTGACAGGCTACACACTTGGCCGCACGGCCGTACATATCATGGGTAACCTTCATCCGTTGTCCGCATGTGCAGACGATACGAAGATTTTTTCTGTGTCCAGGTCGCATGCAAAAATCAACCACACGGAAGACGTAGGGCAACAACGCCCAAAAACAGTGATCCTATCACCGACACTACAACACCACAGGCATCTCTTAGTAAGGATACCATAAATGAGGCAGGCGTCGGCCGCTTTTGTCAGAATCTGAACACAAACGCTACCGACGCCCTAAACAGTACACTATCCCGATTGAGTGGTCGTCACGCAGTCCCGTATAAGATCCGGCGCTCTATCCCGGAAAACCAGTCAAGCGCAGCCAACCAAGGTCCTATGTCAGGCATTCTTACTCAGAACCACTATTCCCCTTCAAGCGCTCCGTCATTGACACCTTCCTCTACCGCTTCGATATTGACCTCGACATTTTCGGGTTTGTCTTTGACCTCAAACACCATTTCATTGAATCCTATTTTCCGGATATCGCGTCGAATTGCCGCCTCAATTTCCAGAGGGTCGGTCTCCATTTTCTTCACCTGCAGTTCCGTTTGCTGCACCTGAGTACGAAGACTTTCCACATGGCCGCGCAGTGAATCCAGTTTCTCCTGGCTTTCCGACAACCCGACATACCGCTGTTGTATTTCCCGCTGTTGATAATAACCGTAGGAAACCGCAACCACAAGCACGACACCCAGCACCCAGATAAAATATTCTTTGTACATGGTTATTTTGGAAGAGAAAGTACGCCGCCTCCTCCCGCCCTCCTGCCGTTATTTCCTCTTTGTATAGCTCGGAATGGCGTCGATCCCGAGAAACTCCGCTTTATCTCCAAGATGCTCTTCGATACGCAGCAACTGATTGTACTTGGCAATACGGTCGGTTCTCGATGCGGACCCGGTTTTAATCTGCCCGGCATTGATCGCTACCGCGATATCCGCAATGGTGCTGTCTTCCGTTTCGCCGCTGCGGTGAGAAATAACCGTGGTGTATCCGGCGCGGTGGGCCATTTGGCAGGCATCCAGTGTTTCCGTCAGCGTGCCTATCTGGTTGACTTTCACCAGAATACTGTTGGCTACGCCTTCCTTGATGCCGCGGCTCAGGTATTCGACGTTGGTCACGAAAAGATCGTCCCCGACCAATTGTATCTTTTTGCCCAAACGGTCGGTAAGTGCTTTCCACCCGACCCAGTCATTTTCAAAAAGGCCGTCCTCTATGGAGATGACAGGATAATTGTCCACCCAACTTTCCCAATAATCGACCATTTCCTTCGCGGATTTTTTCGCGTTTTCCGCGCCCAGACAATACTTGCCGTCCTTGTAGAATTCGCTCGCGGCGGGATCAAGGGCAATAAAGACATCTTTTTCCGCCTTGTAACCAGCTTTCTTGATGGCCTTAAGGATGACTTCAATCGCCTCCACATTGGAAGCAAGGGAAGGCGCAAAACCACCTTCATCACCGACCGCCGTGTTCAAGCCGGCATCTTTCAAAACGTCTTTGAGCGCATGAAACACTTCCGCGCCCATACGTAATGCTTCCCGGAAAGACTTGGCGCCAGCGGGCATGACCATAAATTCCTGCACATCGACATTATTGTCCGCATGTTTACCGCCGTTGAGAATATTCATCATCGGGACAGGCAGTACATGGGCATTCACGCCGCCGATGTACTGATAAAGGGGCATTTCCAGGGCAGTCGCGGCAGCCTTGGCCGCAGCAAGTGAGATGCCCAGCATGGCATTGGCGCCCATCTTGCTCTTATTCTTCGTGCCGTCCAGGTCAATCATGGTCTGATCAATCTCGCGCTGACTGAGCGCATCCAGACCGATCAGCTCCGGCGCGAGGATGTCATTGACGTTACTTACGGCCTTAAGCACCCCATCGCCCCGATAACGCTTCTTGTCCTTGTCGCGCAATTCAAGGGCTTCATTCGTTCCCGTGGAAGCGCCTGAAGGCACAGCCGCACGCCCCATGACGCCGGATGCAAGATAGACTTCAACTTCGACCGTGGGCTTTCCACGGGAATCAAGTATTTCACGTGCTTCCACACCGATAATTCTCGTCATAACTTCTGTAATCCTTCTCGAGTTGCTAATATCCCTTAAGCAGACATAACGTTTATACGAAACAGGCGCCACCGGGAACGACGTTGCCGAATGGTAAAAAAATTGAGCCTTGTCTCCGGGAAAACACATCCCGGAAACCAACCTGATAAGTATTCCTTATCCACCTTGTCAAAGTCAATTTTATATGCCCTGAAGCAGAAAAAAACATCTCTTTCAGCCTACGTCAAAAGCCCCCATCCGCAACTCGCCAGTCACAGGCGGGCCCTTTGTGTGCAACAAGACAAACCGTCCACCTGCACGCGGTACGGTATTCACAACAAGGCAGACAATACCCCTGCCGGCATAACCCGCGCGATCAGGAAGGTCAAAGGAAAACACGAACATTGCTTCGTTTACGCAACGTGCTCATCCATTGGCGATAACGTTCTTCGCCCCGTTGCTGCCTCAGCCGGGGTTCAATCTCTCGGCGTGCCTCCTCAAAGGGAACGACGCCCTGATCTTGAATTTCTTCCAGTCGCATCAGTTGAACCCCGAACTCCGTATCAAGCACTTCCGTGACTTCTCCGACTTTCAACCGGGTCAAGGCGCTGTCAAGAGGTTCCACAAGATCCCCCGGCTTTATCCACCCCATCATACCGCCCTCATTTGCCTCAGGCCCGTCTGAATGTTCCCGTGCAAGTTCCGCAAGGTCCCCCCCGGCAAGGATTTGCACGCGCAATGCGCTTAGCTTTTCCTGTGCCGCTTTCCGTTCATCGGTGTCCTCCCGGGAAGTCGCGATAAAGATACGGCTTGCGCGATAGCGGGCCGGGAAACTGAATTCCTCCTGATGTTCCTGATAATACTGTTTTATATCTTCTTCGGAAACAACCGCCTCTTTTTCGAATTGACGCCGCCTATTCATTCCCACCGAGATGGCCATCATCTGCCTGCGCATGCGCTCACGAAAGTTGCTCATGGTATACCCGGCGCCTTCAAGGGCTTTTTGATAGGCTTCCTGGGAATCGTACTGGCCGCGAATCTCTTTGACGCGCTTTTCCACTTCATCTTCGGGCACCTCCACCTTGAGGGTTTGTGCCTCCTTGTACAGGATGAAGTGTTCAATCGCGGACTCAAGCGCCTCCTGAAAAAGAGGTTCGATCTGACGCTCCAGTTCTTCCTCGGATGCGGAGGAGGCGCTCAGACTTTGGATCTGAGGCATAATCTCCTGCATAATTTCGCTTCTCAGGATGGGTTCTCCGGCCACAGAAGCTACAACGCCATCGGTGAACGCCATGGCATAGTGAAGCGGCACAAGGCAGAACACCAGACACACCAGTTCCCGCGGGCATCGTCCGCACGCGCATTTACTCATAAAGACTCTCCCGATACCGGTCCATATGATTATGTTTAGAGGGGGGAACAGGTTATCCGATTTCCTGCTCTTCCTGGTCCTCTTCACTCATGCTTTCGCCAACGAAAAGATGCTCATCAAGGTCATCCGAAGGCAGTTTGGGCCTAGACTTTTGATAGTGAGGACTGCCCGTGCCCGCCGGGATGAGGTGGCCGATGATGACATTTTCTTTCAGGCCTTCGAGGAAATCCTTCTTTCCGCTGACCGCCGCTTCCGTCAACACACGCGTCGTCTGCTGGAATGAGGCTGCGGCGATGAAGCTATTCGTGCTCAACGCCGCCCTGGTTATACCCTGTAATACGGGTTCAGCCTCCGCGGGGCGGCCGTCCCGGCGCTGGGTTTCCTCGTTAATGGTGGCGAACCGGATCTTGTCCACCTCTTCATGGGCCAGGAACGGAGTATCGCCCGGGTCGGATTTGATGTGCACCTTCCGCAGCATCTGGCGGATAATGACTTCTATATGCTTATCGTTGGTGCGCACACCTTGCATGCGATAAACTTGCTGCACTTCGTCCAGCAGGTAGCGCCGTAAAGCGTCCTCACCCTGCACTTCCAGGATGTCCTGGGGAATAATGGGTCCGTCGGTGATACGCTGGCCGGCGTAAATACGGTCGCCCGTATGGTAATTCAGGTGTTTGCCCGGCGGGATAATATATTCCCGCTCCTTGCCCACAGGCGGGGTTACGGTGACTTTACGCAATCCTCTCGGTGTGCTGGACAGTTCCACAATACCGTCGATATGGCTGATAATCGCGGGCTGTTTGGGTTGTCTTGCCTCGAACAGTTCGGCCACACGGGGCAAACCGCCCGTGATATCCTTGGTTTTGGAAAACTGCCGGGCCGTCTTGGCCAACAGGTCGCCCGCCAGAACATGGTCGCCGTCTTTCACCTGGACATGGGTGTCTGAAGCCACCGTAGTAAATGCGAGCACCTCATCGTCCGGTCCCAATATGGTAATTTGCGGGTGCAGATCATGCTTGTGCTCAGAAACGACAATTTCTTCGAGCCCTGTTTCCGAGTTGATTTCCTTGCGCACCGTAACACCCTGAATCATGCCTTCCAAGCGTATCACACCCGACTTTTCGGCAACAATATTGATGTTATACGGGTCACGTGTGAAAAGCACCTGACCTTTCGCCACCTTGGCGCCGTCTTCGCACCGCATCAGGCAACCGGGTGAAAGGGCAACCCGCTGGATTTCCTTGCCGTCCTTATTCAGGATCGCGATCTCACCGCCACGGTTCACGGCAACCATTTCACCGGAACGGTTGACGGCGGTGCGCACATTCCGGAACTCAGTCTTCCCCCCCTCATTGGCCCGGATATCGGGGTTTTCCACCTGCCTGCTCGCGGCACCGCCGATATGGAAGGTACGCATAGTCAACTGTGTGCCGGGTTCGCCGATGGACTGGGCGGCAATAATACCGACTGATTCGCCCATCTCCACCAATTTTCCTGTTGCGAGATTACGCCCGTAACAGAGGGCACAAACGCCTTTTTTAGATTGGCAGGTAAGGACGGAACGAATCGTAACGCCGGGCAAACCGGCGGCTACAATCTTCTGCGCAGCCTGTTCGGTAATTTCTTCATTGGCCATCACAATCGGGTCCGGTTCATCCGGGATATACAAGTCGTCCAGAATGTATCTGCCGACGATGCGTTCATTCAGCGGGGCGATAACTTCAGAACCTTCTATAAGCGGTTCTACCCACACGCCGTTAATGGTGCCACAATCATGTTCCTCCACCGTCACATCCTGTGCGACGTCGACCAGGCGCCGGGTCAGGTAACCGGCGTCGGCCGTCTTCAGTGCCGTGTCCGCAAGTCCCTTGCGCGCGCCGTGGGAGGAAATGAAATACTCTATAACGCTAAGTCCTTCCCTGAAATTGGACATGATGGGCGATTCAATGATGTCCCCGGACGGCTTGGCCAGCAAACCGCGCATGCCGGCGAGCTGCCGGATCTGGGATTTGCTGCCGCGCGCCTTGGATTCGTACATCAGGTGTATGCCCGTAAAACCCTGCCTGTTTTCCTGCATGGCTTTTACCATGGCATCGGTTACCAGGTCGCTCGTTACCGTCCATTCGTCAATGATCTTGTGCCGCCGTTCCCCCTCCGTAATCAGGCCGCCCCGGTACATCTCGTCAATGCGCTGTACGGCGTTTTCCGCTTTGGCTAGCAATTCGGTTTTGCTGGCAGGAATCGCCATATCGTCCAGCGCGATGGAAAGGCCGGTCAGCGTTTCCCACAGCGTCTCTGGAATATGTTCTTCCAGCAGCAGTTCCCGGTGTTCCATCCACGCCGCGCGGATTTCGCTCAATGAGGGGAAAATATTATCCAGCGTCAGAT
>JAKLHG010000141.1 GCA_022710255.1 Candidatus Hydrogenedentota bacterium | reverse complement strand
AATGCTCCGTCCTAAGAGAAACGGAAACCGCCGTAATGCGCTGTTCCGGGCTATTTACCGGAAGCGATACGGCCGTACCGGCGTTAAAGGAAAAATGAGGCTCGCCGTGTCCGCCCCCGATTGGTCCCAAATATGTACCCGCAGCGGCGGCAATGACCTCCGTGTTGGAACCTTCCGTATCTCCCGTTTCCGAAAATGTCGAAGCTGTTACAGGTGGGCATGACAGCCCGTACTGCCGGCGCGGTCGTCCCGGATTCCAGCATAGGAAAACGGGAGCCTTACGCCGACTGGTAGCAATATCGAGGGCATGGTCATTATCCAGGTCGGCCGTAAGAACACACAGCGTCTCATGGGCCTGCTCCGTCAACGGAATCGGTACTATCGCGCCAAAGGGCGTATCGGTGCCATTGTTCAGGTACAGTTTATCCTGGCTGCCGGCATTCCCCGCGACAAGGTCGAGGTCACCGTCCCCGTCCATGTCAGCGCACGACACGGAAAAGGTTTTTTCTGTGTCCAGGCCAATATCAAGCCCCACCGCCCCGTCAAAAGGCGCTTCCTCGCCGGTATTCAAATACAGGCGGTTCCTATTGTTAAAATTGCCTGTGACCACATCACAGCGTCCGTCTCCGTTCATGTCGGCCAATTCCAGGGAGAGGGTGTTGCTTTTGTCCTCGGAAATGCAGTGCGCCTTAACGCCAAAAAACGGGAAGGTGCCGCCGGCATTGAGGTAGAGCCGGTTCTTGTCCCCGTAATTGCCGGTTACAACATCGAGACGGCCGTCGCCGTTCACATCCCCCAAGGCAACACAGAACGTGTCGAACCGGTCATCCGACATATCCATCGCCGGACGGAACGCGCCCTGCCCGTCATTCAGGAACACTTGACTTTCCACGCCCATGTTGCCGACAACAACATCGGGGCAGCCGTCGCCGTTCACATCGCCCAGTTTGACCGAAGTCGTAGCGAAGGTATCCGACCCGAGGCGGTGAACGGTGAAGGTTCCATCGCCGTTGTTGAAATAATACCGGTTTTCCTGTTTCATGGTACCGGCGACGAAATCAAGATGACCGTCCTTATTGATGTCCCCCGCAGCGACGGAGGTGGTGGCTTGCTTCTCGTGCGTCAGAGGAATGCCTTCGGAAAAACCACCCTGCCCGTTACCGAGATAAAGACGAATCCGTTCGTTCATTATCCCCGCGATAATATCCGGCAGGGTATCGCCATTGAAATCTCCCGCAATCATGCTGGTGGCCCCCTGGCTGGAAGCGTCCAAGGCCCCACATCGGGCTCCGATAAAGGGATGCATGCATCCCTGATTCAGGTAAACACAGTTGGGTACATGGACCTGCCCCGCAACGATATCAAGCAGGCCGTCTCCGTCCAAATCGGCCAAGGCGACACAAGCGGGGCTTTGTGTCCCATCAAAGAAGGCCGTTCCCGGCGCAAAGGTGCCATCGCCCCGGTTCAGGTAATAACGGTAGGCCAGGGAATCTTCCGCCTTTACCACATCGATAAATCCGTTGCCGTCCAGGTCGCCCAAGGCAATGTCCACCGTCAAACTCGGGTTGCTGGAAAACTTGGAGGCGGTCCATTGGAACTTCGGGCCGGCCGAAAACACGCAGGCCGCGGCCGCGAAATTCCCCACAATAATTTCCTGCCTCCCGTCATTATGGAAGTCACCCGCCGCCAGCGTTCTGGTCTTCAGGATATCCCCGGTAATGGGGGTAGAGTTCCCGAAAGAGCCGTTCCCGTCATTTATAAATAGCCGCACGGGATGCTGCCAATTTCCCAGGACCAAATCCGGCCAGCTGTCCCGGTTGACATCATGAATCAGGATGGCGTTCGCGGGCAACGCCTCTTCTCCGATATCGACAGCCTCTTTGAATACACCCTTGTCATTGTAATAGCACTGCGGCGTCCGTCCATTGTTGGCAAAGACCACCTCCATCCAACCGTCATTATTCACATCGCCCAAGGCCACCGCCCGAGTATCGCGGGGATCTCCCGAAAAGGCGACGGGAGCCTGAAATGTTCCGTCGCCTTTGTTAGTATAAAAATAGTTGCTCTCGTTGGAGTTGCCTTCAACAATATCAGGATGGCCGTCACCATTGAGGTCGCCCAGTGCGATATCCTCCGTATTGCGCGTATCGGAACCTAAAGGCACACCGGGGGTGAAGGTGCCGTCGCCCTTGCCGAAATAGAGCAGATTTGCATCACCGTAATTGGCAGTGACGATGTCCAAATATCCATCATCATTCAGGTCCCCCACGACAATGGAGCGTGTGTCATACCCCTGTTCATCCAGAATTCGCCGTTCCCAAGGTTGGTTTGCCGACTGCCACGGTGTTTGCTGAAATCCCTGCATCAGGGCATGCTCACATACGCGCCATTCCGCGGAAGTACGGTCCGGGTCCCTCCACACCGTATCCGTAAAATGTTCCTTGAAGGGCAGTCCTGAGGAGGCAACGGTTACACAATTTGCCATAAAAAAGGAAAAGACCGGAAAGAAGGCAATAGATTTGGTTATTGCACTTTTAATCACTGATATACCCCAGTGATTTCAATATCTCCAGCTTCACCGGGTCCACGGATATTTCCTCCTCAGCATCAGATGAAACCTGTATCGTTTCCGCGATTTGCCGGTTATGCCTGAGGTGATTTTTAAGCGCTTGATATAATTCGGCGGTTATCTCCGGGTAAGCCCCGGCCAGATCCTCCGTTTCGGGCACGTTGCCCGCTATACGGTATAACCGCTCCCCGCTATCCTCATTTCTGAACAGTTTCCACGCTCCCCGGGTTACACTGGCGGAACCTGTCCATCCGTTATAGGAAAAAATGGGCCTGTCGATAAAAGAAGCGTTGTCCCCCCGTACCAGGGGGAGCAGGCTGACCCCCTGGCAAGTCTCGGGAACCGGCGCGCCAATCAGGTCAAGGAGCGTGGGCCCAATATCGGCAAGTTGCACCGGTTCGGCAATGACGGCCGGGCCAATACCGCCCGTAGGCCAACTCAGGACCAAAGGCACATGGACCTGGTCCATATAGGGATCTTTGCCATGCGCCCATTCACCCCGCTCTCCCAGCGCATACCCATGATCGGAGGTAAAAATGACCAGGGTGTTTTTTAACAGGCCAAGTTCGTCAAGTTTATCCCGGACACGCTTGAAATTGTAGTCCGCATAAGTAATGCTGCCGTCATAACGGTCCGGCGGATAGGCATGTTCAGGATCCTTATAGACCTGGTCGAAAGGAGGTGTAAGGGCATAGGGACAAGATTTCGGGTCTGGCGTCCACAGTTCATGGCATTCCATGGTGTGGATGTAGAGATAGAAAGGGCGGTCCCGGTGTTGTTCCAGAAAAGAAGCCGCAGCAATATAGGTATCCTCCGTGACCGAATCATTGACACCAAACACTTCCACTTGCCTGCAAAAGGATGTCCGGCCTGCGGAAGGGGGAGGCGCATAAGCATTTTGGGATATCGACGCGGTCGTGTAGCCGCGCTCGCGAAGAAAGGTGGAGAAAAAGGGCAACTCATTTTTAAATTGCGGACCGCCATTGCAGGTATACCCGTGGACCTGAGAATCCATCCCGGAATACAGGGTCATGACAGAGGGTTTGGTGCAGGTTTCCTGGGAAAAACATTGCTCGAACCGGACCCCGTTCCGGGCCAATTCTGTAAGCGCCGGGGCGGTCACGCGATGGTGACCATACGCCTCGAGACGGTCGGCACGAAGGGCATCCACCAGATAAACCACGATATTGGGTCTGTCCCCGGGTGGCGTATCGCCCTTCGACTCGAACAGGCTCGGATTGCTCCATAAGGCGACCTGCCCCGGTTGTTCAGTCGTTGCGGCCAATTCAATCTCGGCTTCCTGGCCGGCATAAGCGGCAAGGTCCGCACGGCGTTCCGACCAGGTTTCCGCGCCGATGCGCTCTTCCCGCAACACAACTTCCTGTTTTTCTCCAGTCCTGACACTGACCTGAAAGGTAACCGGATTATCCTTCTGAACAGCCGCCAGCCCGGCGGCAAATACGGCTCGTTCAGGCAGGCGAAGCCGGTACGTCACCCGGGCCGGCACGCGCATAAACAATGCCTGCCGTATGTCACCGCCCACGGCACAGACCCGCGCACCCATTCCTTCTTGGGTGAAAACCTCGGAACGGTTGCGGATTTCCACCCGGGCAATCGCCACGGAACCCGGCTCATTGCAGTGAATCCGCAAACCATCGATGATACGGTTTTCCCGCCAGGCACCCACGTTGTCCACCCGCACATCATAGGTATGCATAGCCCCGTCCTGAAGTACGGGAAAATCAACGAAGGAACCGGCAAGTTCCTGAATATCCTCTCCCCACGGGAAGGTCCTGAACCGCCATGACAGCCGCAGGCTGGCATTTCCCGTGGCCTTCAATTCCAAGGCAACGGAGGCAGTATCTGCGGTATAAATACCCAGTTCCTCCGTCAGAACAACACCCCCGCCCCGGTCCGTATCCAGCCGCAGCAGGCCGTCTTTCACGGTAACATCCTCAGCAGCCCCGGCGTCCCTCGGCGAAGCCGAATCGGGCGGCGGCCACACCTGCACCGTGAAACTGCCGACGGCCGCAACGGGCCCCAGTTCAGAAGAAACGACTTCCTCCAGGTGTTCCTGAAACCTATAAGGCGACTGGAAAGAAGAGGTCAAAGATTGCTGGATGCCCGAACCTGCGCCCGGCCTCAAAGCAGCCGTTCCCGTGAAAGGGGCAGCCCCCTCCTGTCCGGGAACGGATTCAACAAAAGCGGCCTCCGAAAATAATGACAGGGAAAACAGCAGCCACAGCCAAGCGCCCCCAGACTGACGTTCCACCCTATTGCAGCAGCAAAAGAAAGAAAAGCGATTGTTCGTCATAAACACCCTATCCCAAGGTCCATGATACAAAAACACAGTCAATAAGGCTCTCATGTCCCGGCGGCCCTGGATTCCAACCATCAAGAATCCTACCAGGGAAACAACGCTTTCTTTCGCCTCATTTTCGAACATCACTACCTGACAACGGCGTCGAGAATAGCACATTTCCGGTAAGTATTGCCACTAGCACGGAAGGCCGCACACCCTTTTTCCCATCTTTGGATGAAGCGCCTTCCGTAAGCCGAAAAGGCGGCATGTCGCGGGACTCTTCTCAATCCACAGGCAAGAAAAGGCGTTTCGCGTGTATAGCCAAGTAGAGTCGGAAGAGGGCTGATTCTATCGCGTTAGTTGATAGGAATAAACGGAATAAGCGGATACTGGCAACAGCGCATTTCAAAGACTGCACAGCACAAAGCCTGACCCACCCTAATGCACAGGTGCCTGTACCCGCTTTCGCGGTACGTGAAAAAAGATTTTAATAGATACCTCTCCTCAGTTACCACACAGGGCGTTATACGCGAAGGTCCACATCTTGCTGCCCGGCGCCGTGATACTCGCCAGTTCGCCCCGGGCCGTATAGGTATACTTCAAGGTATGGCCGCTGTAATCCGTCATGGCATCTAAACCCACTGTGATTGATTGCTTGTATAAGCCAATGCTAGCAACATGTCAACCGTGTAAAAAAAACAATCGACCGAACGAAAACGGGGACTGGTAACGATACGCCTCAAAGGACAACAGCGGTTACCATTCGCCCGAAAAAGCGTATCGGTACCTTCCCCGCTTTCGTGGTACCTTGTAAATTCGACTTAATAGGTGACTGTCCCCGTTAATCCCTTTAAGTTAGTGCCATTCGGGTCTGTCCCTGAATTACCTCAAATGGTTGCGCGGCGTTTCATCGCGGCTTGCCACATTCTGGCTGCGGGACTGTTGCTGGAGGCCAGTTTATTATGACGTTTGCGACGCACTTCCTCGGAACTCAATCCGTCATACTCGCGTATAAGCGCCGCCTGAATGCGGTTTTTCATCTCGACACAATTGAATTTTTTCTCATCATCCATGACTAAACAATCTCCTTTGGAGAGCGAATTTCGATCATTAGATATCCTTGTTGCAGATTGACTGCATTGAAGCCGCGAATCTTGTCGAGGTGCACAAGGCGCTTGAAGTTCCAACTCACAATCATGTCCACCCGCTTCACAGATGCGATGGCCACATGATGCGCGTCATTGATTGAGGCGCTACCTAAAATATTGGCTTCAAGGTAACAGTCCCGCAATGCCTCGGACTCAACAGAACTTTCAACGATCTCATACGTATTCGCTGGCAGACTTTCGATCACTGCCTGCACCTCACGAGGCGCGTCGTTTATCTCATCGAGCACAATATCAGAAAAAACGAATATGACGATACCCCTTCGTGCCATGTCAAATAACTGTAAGCTTTCAACAGGAAACACAGCGTCGCAGCATCCGCCAACAACTGATGTGTCAATGTATATCCGCTGCTTTCTCACGTTTTTTGTCCTGACTTTATTATAGCAGAATCCCGGACGTTTCGAAATCTTCTTTGAAATGTTTATCCCGATTGCGACACTACATTCATCTTGCTGGCTGAATCGTTTTACGGCCGCACTCTACACCGTCGAAAACCTTGCGAATTCTGGCACATCTACCCGCCTTCGTGATACAGGGAAAAATATTTAATAGGTGCCTGCTCTGCTCTGAAAATTTAATTATGCGACCATTTCTGGAATCTCCAAGGTGACTTTGAAGCCGAGTTTTTCTATCTGTTTTTTGTGATAGCGCAATCGGTTTTTGGGGTCAATAGTGTTCAAAAAGTCAGGTCCCAACTCACAGTATTCTATCTGTTGATAAAGCAGTTGGTAAATAATGGTAAGCAGCGTGTGGGACAAGGATACGACAGCACGTTTTCTGCCTCGACGGTGCGCAATGCGATGGTATTGTGCATTAAGGTATGTGTTCTTGGTGTGACTGGCGGCCCATGCGGCTTGGCTCAGGGCGCGTTTGAGCCAGCGATTGCCGTGGGTAGTCTTCCCGCTTTTGCGTTTTCCTGCACTTTCGTTATTACCGGGGCATACGCCCGCCCAGGATGCCAAATGTGCAGGACTTGGGAACTGCTTCATGTCCGTTCCCGTCTCAGCAAGAATCGATGCTGCGGTACACGCATCTACTCCCGGAATTGTGCTCAGCAACGTAACAGCTTGATCAAAAGGGAGCGCATCGTTCTCCTTTGGGGTCTTGTTCAGCGTATCGGAAGATAGTACTTCTTGAATACGGCGCTCAAGGTCATCAATGCCTTTCTCAAGATACGCCAGGTGGTCAAAAAGCATTTGCAACATAAAACGATGATGCTCATTAACACGCCCCAAAAGTGCTTTCTTGAGTTCCGGAATCTTGCCGCGCATCTTGTGTTGCGCCAAATCGGCAAGCTGCTCGGAGTCTGTCTGACCTGCAATGATGGCCTCAAGCATCAAACGACCGGATTTACCCAATATGTCTGAGGCCACCGAAGCCAGTTTAATATTGGCATCTTCAAGCGTTTTGGCCATCCGGTTGGCTACCCGCGTATGTTCGCCGGTCAATTGCGCACGATGCCGGGTCAAGTCGCGCAGCTCCCGCTGCGGACGGGGTGGAATAAAACTGCCGGACAACAAGCCATACTGTAACAACTGCACCAGCCACTGACAATCCTTGGTATCCGTCTTGCGCCCGGGGACATTCTTGACGTCACGCGCATTGCACAACATCAATTCAAATCGGTCTTCCAACAAATTCCAGATGGGTTTCCAGTACACGCCCGTGGACTCCATCGCAACACGCTTGACACCCTGTAAAGCCATCCAATCGCCCATCTGCAAAATCCCTTCGGTCATCGTCGAGAATTCGCGCACCACACTTGACACCTTGCCGTTACCCTCTACCTTGCGGACACACACACTAACCGACTGCTTATGCACATCCAATCCAGCACAAACCTGATTAACGATGTCCATAGTCCTCTCCTTTCACGTTACACTAAAACCTGTAAACAGTAAGATGAACGAAGTGGACATCGCGCTAAAGCAGTCTGCTCTGCGGGCTTACATGCCAGTCCAAAAACCAACATGCGGCGCCAGTTTAGGGAGCGGATCGACGTCCGGGTCAAACTGTCCCGCAGGCTTCAAGACACCACAGACACACGACCTTGTTACTTCGAACATCAATAGTGTAACGTAAACCCAATTTTCATCGTTTACGGGGGAGGCAAAGCCTCATGATGAACTGTCCCTGAATTACCCAACGGTCTCATTTTCATCGTTTACGGGGGAGGCGAAAAGCCTCATGATGAACTGTCCCTGAATTACCTATGGTGCCCCAGGAATTAGCCATGTTAGTATACTCAAAATTACCGCTAACAATGCAGACACTTGAACCATTATGTAGCATACTTTCTTTTGATTATATCTATAATAATAAACTATGTATATTGAAAAACCACAAAACGAAATTAGTAATCCTATTTTAAATATAAGACTCAAATATTCAATTATTAACATTATACAAAAAATACACAATACAAATACAACTAGATTAATGGTTGCCCATAATATCTGTATAATAGTTCTATTTTTCATTGAATGCACTAATATTAGATGGATTTAAGAAGATTCTGTACAGCAGGGA
>JAKLHG010000140.1 GCA_022710255.1 Candidatus Hydrogenedentota bacterium | reverse complement strand
AATCGTACGCTGACCGCCCGAACCCGACAACCGGGTGTATCGCGCCACCCACCTTATCCCGACAAGCGCCATGCCGTCAACAGAGGCGCACTACTCAAGCACGGCACCGGTGTTGGCGCTGGTTACAAACCGTTTATATCTTTTTAACCAGCCGGTAAGATGCCGCTCCGGCGGGGCGGGGCGATTCTCCTCCCGCGCCCGGAGTTCGGCTTCGCTAAGTCTGACGTTCACCGTGCGCGCCGGTATGTCAATCTCGATGATATCTCCGGCACGCAACAGCCCGATGGGCCCGCCCGCGGCGGCTTCGGGACTGACGTGGCCGATACACGCGCCGCGCGTGCCGCCGGAGAAGCGTCCATCCGTGATCAAACTTACGCTGGTACCCAGGCCCGCGCCCATTACCGCCGAGGTAGGCGCCAGCATTTCGCGCATGCCCGGACCGCCCCGAGGACCCTCGTAGCGAATTACAACGACATCGCCAGCCTTGACCTTACCGTCAAGAATGGCGCGCATGGAATCTTCCTCGCTTTCAAAAATCACGGCAGGACCGGTGTGCTTCAGAATGGCCGGGTCAACGCCCGCCTCCTTGACGACGGCCCCTTCAGGCGCCAGGTTGCCGAACAAGATGGCCAGGCCGCCGGTCGGACTGTAGGGCGCCTCCACCGTCTTGATGATATCCGTATCGGAAGAACGGGCGCCGCCCACGTTTTCGGCGATGGTGTTGAGGGTTACCGTTGGGCAGTCGGGATTCAGGATGCCCGGACGTTGCATCAGTTCGCCCAGGATGGCCATGATGCCGCCCGCGCGGCCCACATCCTCGATATGCCACTTGTAGGAGGGCGACACCTTGCAGATGTTCGGCACACGCGCACTGACCTCGTTAAGCCGCTCCAGGGGATAGACCACGCCCGCTTCCCGGGCGATGGCCAGCGTGTGCAGCACGGTATTGGTCGAGCCGCCCATGGCCATGTCCAGGGCGAAGGCATTGTCTATGGATTCGGGTGTCACAATGTCCCGGGGACACAGACCCGCCGCATGAACGTGCAGCAGTTGTTTCGCGGCCGCGCGCACCAGGTCCCGGCGTTCCGGTGAATCGGCGAGAAGGGTACCGTTGCCCGGCAGCGCGATGCCCAGCGCCTCGCACAGGCAGTTCATGGAATTGGCCGTGAACATACCCGAGCAGCAGCCGCACCCCGGGCAGGCCTTCCGTTCCAGTTCCTCCAGTTCGCCGTCGCTCATCTGGCCGCGCGTGTACTTGCCCACGCCTTCAAACACGGTAATCAAATCCGCCGGATTGCCGTTGTCCAGCTTACCGGCGCGCATGGGCCCGCCCGAAACGAACACGGTGGGGATGTTACAGCGCATGGCGCCCATCAGCATGCCCGGCGTAATTTTGTCGCAGTTTGGAATGCACAGCAGCGCGTCAAATTGGTGGGCGCGAATCATGGATTCCACACAGTCCGCGATCAGTTCCCGGGAGGGCAGGCTGTATTTCATGCCCACGTGGCCCATGGCCACCCCGTCGCAGATGCCGATGGTATTAAATTCGAAAGCAATGCCGCCCGCCTCTTGAATGGCTGCCTTGGCAACCCGGCCCAGTTCCGCCAGGTGCACATGGCCCGGGATAATTTCCACAAAGCTGTTGCAGATGCCGATAAAAGGCTTTTTAAAGTCTTCCGGGCCTTTCACCTGTCCCGTGGCGTATAACAGGGATCGGTGCGGTGCGCGTTCAAAGCCTTCTTTTACAGTGTTACTGCCCATGAATCATTCTCCTCCTGGGGTCGTATTGTGGTGCAAACGGGGCCTCGCACGCCGAAGAGACCCGGCGCATGCGTGCCCCGCAACTCGGAACGTTAAAAAGAAACGGGGTATTCCTCACGCTACCCCCTTTCCCGCAAAGGATGTTGCCCGGGTCTCGAGGTAGGTGAAACTTCCTGCTCTTTACGAGACAGGCTAGAAATAAGATACTGAACCAATGCACAGTATAACAAACTTCCCCGGAAAGGGTGCAACTGTGGAAACGTATTCCACGTGAATCCCTTGTGGCCACTTTGCGGAATAAACGCCGTCACGGCATGCGGGACGGTCAAACCCGCAGGAAGATTTTCCGCTTGTAGAGAAACCAGAGGAACAGCCAGAGCAAGAGAAAAGCCACCGCCGCCACGATCATCAGCGCCCCATCCGAATGACCTTCCAAGAACGTCAACGCTTTGGAAAACTTTTCAAAGTCTATAATGTGGACCAGCATATAGGCCGTAATGGCGTTGGCGCCGATGACCATAAACGGATAAGCCCAGCGTTTCCAGCCCGCAATATCCACCACGAGATAGAAAAAGGCCAGCAACAGGAAGCTCCAACCGCCCGCCCACAGTACCATCGAACTGGTCCAGAGGTGCTTGATGATGGGGAAATGGAGGCCCCACAACCACCCGCCGAACAGGCACGCCGCGCCCGCGACGGCCAGGGCCGCGAAGCGGTGCAGGGGGGACCAGGGCGCCCGCAGCATCCGCCCCGCAAAGGAACCCAGCAACACCGACGCGCCAAAGCCCAATCCCGGCAGAATCCAAGCATAGGTGGTACCGTCCCGGAACCTGCCCAGAACCAGGTCATCCAGCCACAGGGCCAGGTTGCAGTCCGGTTCCAGCGCCCACCGGCCCGCCCCCGGAACGGGCACGAACATCATGACCAGCCAATACATCACCAGCAGCCCCGCGCACAGCACCACCTGCCAGCGAAGGGAGGTGTGAATAAACGCGACCACGGTAATGGCATAGCCGACGGCGATGGCCTGCAGGGTATTGGAAAAGAAACGGAGCCGCGCGGGGTCCATTTCCAGCAGGTTGCCTTGGGCAATCATGCCGAAAATCCACAGCAACACGAGCCGCCGGACCAGGCGTCTGTATACGGCAGCGTAGTCGCGCTGTTCCCCCGCTTTCAGCGCAAGGGCAAAGGGAATGGAGGCGCCCGAAACAAACAGGAACAGTGGCATAATCAAATCCCACGCGGAAAAACCCGTCCAGGCCGGATGGTTCAGGTGGTATTCGAGCCAGCTGGGCACGCCGCCGGAAAGGCACAGCAACGCCACCAGCGCGCTGAACACTTCCTTCCCGCCCACAATCCAGAACATGTCAAAGCCCCGCAACACGTCCAGCGACATCATGCGCGGCGCTTTTACAGGCGGCACAGGGGAAGACAAAAGGGCTTTTTCTTTTGCGGCCGGGGTGTCTTCTACAGGTTGAGACGCCATTGTCATAGAACTCCATCGGTTAGTTTGAGACCCATAAATCCCCCCCCGCCCAAACCCTATAGTATCCTCTTCCGCCGGTGAAATTCCATCCATCCGGGGAAGACCGGCTTTGCAGGCTCATTCCCAAATGGAGTTCGGGAACGAGTTGCCAATGCCCAGTCATTTAAGAGGCGCTTGAACAGGCAAGACTCTTGGCGCGTGGAATCAAAAGGGGTACAATGGGTTTACATAGGCATAACCTGGAAAGGAGAACTCCGTGATGTACTATCGGGTAAGCAGGCGCACATTCTTGGCGGCCGCAGGCGGCAGCGTGGCATCCACATTCATGGCGGGCGGCACGGCGCGGGCCCGGGAAGGACAAGTGGGGACACGGCCGCCGAATCTTATTGTTATCATGGCGGATGACCTGGGCGCCAAAGAACTGTCATGCTATGGCAACCGGGTTCATCAGACGCCCCATCTGGACGGCTTGGGCGAAGAAGGCGTCAGATTCGAGACCTGTTACGCGACCCCCATCTGCCACCCAACACGGCTGATGATGATGACCGGGCAGTATGGCTGCCATAACGGGGTGTACAATTTCGCGGGACGGCGCGGTGGCCCGGAAGCGGACGCACCGGTGGAAAATATCGCCAACTCCCACGTGACCTTCGCGAACGTGTTGAAGAAGGCGGGTTACACCACGGCCCACGCGGGCAAGTGGCAACTGTCGGGCAAACTGCCCGGCCTTATCCGTGAATGCGATTTTGACGAGTACTGCATGTGGGCCTATGAGCACAATCTTCCTGAGGGCGTGAAACACGCGGGGGGCTTGGAAAACGACAAGAAACCGTCCCGCTACTGGCATCCCTCCATTGTGCGGAACGGGGACTATGTGCCCACCCGGGAAGACCAATATGGGCCCGATATCTTCAATGACTTCGTCCTCGATTTTATCGACCGCAATAAAGACCGACCCTTCTTTGTCTATTACCCCATGTGCCTGACCCACGCGCCTCATGTGCCCACGCCGCTGTCCTGGAAAGAGGGCATGGATAAGTACAAAAACAGTAAGGATAATTTTAAACCGGCAGTGGAATATGTGGACGTGCTGATAGGCAGGCTCATAAAACGGCTCGACGAACTGGGCCTGCGCGAAAACACGGTCCTCTTTTTCACGGGCGACAACGGCACCGGCGGCGAAGGCAAGGGACAGCCCACGGAACTGGGCGCGCGCGTGCCCATGATAGTCAACGGGCCGGGCATCGTGAAACCCCGCGGCGCCACGATGGAACTTACGGACCTGTCCGACATCCTGCCCACCCTGGCGGCATTCGCGAGTGCGGAACCGCCCGCCGATCGGCCCTTGGACGGCAAGTCGTACGCCACGTTTCTACGGGGCGATACGGACACCACCCGTGACTGGATATTCAGCTATATCGGTGACGCGCGCATCCTGCGTACGAAACGGTGGCTGCTCGAAGATAACTCGCCCCATCATTACGGCCGCCTGTACGACTGCAGGGACAGTCGCGACGGCACGGGGTACCGGGAGGTCACCGACTCGGAAGACCCGGAAGTGGCGGAAGTCAAACAGCGCTTCGCGGCCCTTTTAGAAAAATTGCCCGCGCCGGTCCTGCCTGAGGACGGCAGCCCCACCGACAAGAAACCGCGCCGCCGCGAAACGGGATAAGGCCAGACCGAAACGTCATTCCGTTTTTTTTTCGCGACCGACGACGCCCATAGAAGAAGCCGGCCAGGCCGCCGCGAAAAAGACCGGAATACAGGCAGGAGCGCTGCAAGGAATTAGAATAACTCCTTCACCCTTCATCGTCAGTGCGTTATACAACGAGCATCTTCTATAATGCGTCGGAAACCTTCCAAACATGGCGGTGTAATACGGGAAAGGTAAACCATAGAGGAGACGGCCATGAAATTCCTGGTAAGTACCCTGATATACCTGCTTCCAGCCCTGTTACTCATCACGCCGGAAACGGGCGTGGCAGAGGCTGATGACACAAAAATCCCGGTCCTCTATTGCACGGACCTGTTTCACCCCCACGACGACCCGGATGATCATTTCGACCTGGCCTGTTTGTATGCCATGCCTGAAGTGGACATCAAGGCGATTATTCTTGACCAAGGGGCGAAACAACAGGAGAAGCCGGGCCGCATCCCCGTCGCCCAGATGAACCGGCTTACCGGACGGGAGGTGCCCGCCGCGACCGGCCTTGCCGAGCCCTTGAAAAGCCCCGAGGACACGGGAAAACAACAGCCGGAACCGTACCAGGAAGGCGTTGAAACCATTCTCTCCGTGTTGCGGAAATCGTCGCGGCCGGTGACCGTCGTTGCCGTGGGCAGCCTGCGCGACATTGCCGCGGCCTATAACCGCAAACCCAAACTGTGTCAGAAAAAAATTGCGAAACTTTGCATCTTCATCGGGGAGGCTGGCACCGACTTTCGCGAATACAATGTGAACCTGGACGTCCACGCGTACCGACGTGTTATGAACGCCCCGCTACCGGTGTATTGGGTGCCCTGCTTTGACGGGGGCATCTGGGTAAATAACGGCAACGCCTCCTTCTGGCAGGCGAAACAGGAACATCTGCTGGCAGGCACGGCCAATCCCGTCCTGAATTTTTTCCTCTACATGTTCCGGCATGAAGGCGCTGAAGACCCGGCAGCGGCCCTGTTCGAATCCCCGCCGCAGGAGGAAAAGGAGCGTGTCTTCGCGGAGACGCGGAACCTGTGGTGTTGCGCCGTGTTTCCCTGGCTGGCGGGACGGACCTACCATCTGCGCGAGGGCGCCTGCCGCGCGGTGCCGCGCGAGGCGCTGCAACCGGGCGACATGCTGGTGGAACCCTTCGGCTTTGTCACGGTCGCAGTACAGGTGGACGAAAACGGCCGGGCGTCTTACGGGGATGCGGCGTCCGTGCGGAAGGTGCAGCGGTTTCAGGTCAACAAAGAACACCCCTACGCGGAATGCATGACCTCCGTCACCAACGGGTTGCTGCGGGAATTATCCCGAAGCATATAGCGCCCATAGGATTTCGGAAATCCGCAGGTTCAGGGCGTTTCCAGGGCCTCGCGCAGCACCGGCGCCAGCGCCTCGGCCATGCGCATGAAACCCAGGTCGGTGGGGTGTGTGCCGTCCACAGTCGCCTCGCCGTCCGTACCCAGCAGGGCATCGCCGGGCACATAGGTCAGGCCCGGAACGCCCGCCGCAATGAGCCGTTCATACGCCGCGCGCAGGACCGAGTTTTTGTCGGTATAGGCGGCCCTAGGCGCCGGCAGAAACGTCCCGGCCTGGTAGGCGATATTTTCCATGAGCACAATGGGCGTATCCGGACGCGCCGCGCGCAACGCGATGACAAAGGGTTCCACCCGTTCGGTGACTTCCTCCGGTTTCAGGTTGGGCAGGCAGTCCAGCACATACACCGCCGTGTCCACCTCCGCCAGCAGAACGCCCAGTGCCGCTTCCATTCTGCCATTGCCCGAAAAGCCGAGATTGATTACGGGCCGGTCCAGCATCCGCCCCAGGATGGCGGGATACGCCGTGCCCGGTCGGGACGCGCAACCGCCATGGGTGATGGAGGTGCCGTAGAAAAAAATGGGCTTGTCCTTTCCCGCCGGGCGGCTCGGCGCTTCGGCAAGCATCGCCGCCGGGACAACGCCAATCTCCAGCGACTCGGTGCCGTTGTAAAGCGGCAGGTAAATCATGTACTCGCGGCTGCCTTCGGGGATACCGTCCGCGAGGGTCGCCTGGGTGCTTTGCCCCGTCGGGCGGCCGTTGCCGATCCAGTGCCACACGCCGTTGTCCTTCACGTAGAGGTCCAGGCCGCTCACCCCCGTGGCGGGCATGTGCGGCATGGCAAGGTCCCCGCTCAGCACGGTCCATCGCGCCGCGATCTTCGTCGAGTCGGTAACAAATCGCACGCCCATGCCCGCCGAATGGCGGCTCAACGACCACACCGCTGGAGGCACGGTTTCTTTCGCCCGCGCGGGCAGCCGGTCATAAAACCTATCCGTATCGGTCCAGCCTTTTCCCTCCACCGTCAGCTCCGTCGCATCGTACCACAACCATTCACCGCTCGCGTCCTTGGCGGCGAAGTTGGGGTCCAGCCGTTCAATGGCGGAGGCCGTATTTTCAACCGCCGGGCATGACAGCGCCTGAAGGAGCGGGACAAGCAGGAACAGGATAAGGAACAAGCCTTGGTATTCTGGGAAGCGTCGCATACTGCACCACCTTTCATTGTGGGGTTGATCTGGTAAGTCAGCGGAACAGAACGGTATGCTATCATGGCTTTGTTGTCCGATAAAAATGGGGGGGTTCCCCTGCCTGCCGCCGGTTTGATATTGCGTAGATACCTGGAGCAAAAAATAGTTCGCCCCGGCGGGAGCCTCTTCGGGATGCAGGCCGGAAACCGATTTGAAACTACCAAGTCCCTGGCGGGAGAATGCACATGTTGTATTCAAGACAACAAACAGGTATAACATCCGTGTAGGGTGTGTTGAAATCTACGCTATCGCAGGTTCAAATGCGCCTGAACCCGATGGTTCAAAACCAACATGAAAGGAACCGTTATGGCGACAATCGAAATCGGACTGAACACGGAAGCGTTCCGGCATGCGGACAAACCCCTGGAATATTCCCTTGCGGCGATTCGCAAACAGGGGTACCGGTATTGCGAGCTTAACATGCTTAACGGGCGCGACCTCTTGTGCGAAGCGGGATACTATGGTGCGGTGAGCATGGAACGCGACCCCCTGGAAGTGCGGGCATTGGTAGAAAGCTACGGGCTCAAGGTCAGCGCCGTCAGCGCGCACGCCCCCATGGCGCAGCCGGAAATCAGCATACCGTTCCTGACGCGCGCAATTGAGTTTGCCGACGGGGTCGGCGCCGGATGCGTCTGCACGGATGAGGGTGTCGTGCCGGACTGGATGACCAAGCGCCAGGCCTTCGACCTGTTTTACTACACGCTGCGCCGCGTCCTGCCGGTCGCGGAACGCCATAAGGTGCACATCGCCCTGGAACCGCACCAGAAGTACTCGGTGAAACTGAAAACCTATCTCGAAGTCCTCAATCTGGCGAAGTCCCCCTACTTCAACTGCAATCCGGACACAGGCAACGTCTTCATGGCGGGCCAGGACCCCTACGCGTTTCTGGAAACGATTGCGAAGCGGATTGTCCATGTCCACGCCAAGGACATCGGCGGCGTGGTGATGAGCGACCGCGGCAAGGTCACGGGGGTGCCTTCCGGCTGCGCGTGCGGCGAAGGTGTCCTCGACTGGAAGCGCATCATCGGCATTCTTCGCAAGGCGGGATTCAAGGGCGTGTTGTCGGTCGAGTGCAGTTCCGAAGAACAGGGCCTGTCCAGTTTCCATCACCTTTCCAGCGTTCTTAAGACCCGGTG
>JAKLHG010000014.1 GCA_022710255.1 Candidatus Hydrogenedentota bacterium | reverse complement strand
GGCCGGGACACGTTTTCCATAGAGATACGCTGCGAAAACACGGCCGCGTACCCCTGTCCTGTGGTGGAACAATAACCTGAACGAGTGCAGCCCAATCTGAGAACACCTGTCGCGCGGAAGGGTTCTTCTCCCGAATGGTTGCTTTTCAGTTGAACCAGGTATCAGGGTTGCCATTTCCAATTATGGAAACACGCGAAGAACGGGATAGGACTTCCCTTCCGTGATCTTCCAGATCTGGTTAAAATCCCAGGCTTTGGCGGTATACGTGGCCTGCTGGAACATTTCCACAGTGGATCGTCCTGCGCTGTCGCCGGGAGGATTCACGGCGCAGAGGGTCCGGTCCCAGAAGCAGTTTTCGGCAACGGTGCCGCCGCGGTAGTTTCTTCCCACCAGCGCGCCAGTCAATGAGGTGCCCGTAACGGCAGCGGCTGAAAAACTTTCGGAAATGGCCCCCTGATTCATACCGGTCAAGCCGCCGACACGAGAATCCCCTTTAACAGCGCCCAAGGCATAGCACTTGTCCACGTTGCCGTTCTGTATGCCGATGAGGCCGCCAACGTAAGCGTTTCCAACGAAATTTCCGGCCGTGAAACACGAGGACACACGGCCGTAGTTTTGCCCCCCCAGTCCGCCCACGTTGTTGTTGCCGGTAACAGAGATATCCTGCAACCCCAGATTCACTACCTGAGCGTCCTTTCCCAACACCGCGAATAGACCGGCATCATTGCTTTCAGGCCGATGAATAACCAGCCCCATAATGACATGGCCCTGGCCGTCCAAGCGTCCTATAAACGGCAGGGGCGGCTTTCCCCCGGCAACGGTTCCCACAGGTTCAAAACCGCGGCCCTCATCCCATCCGGCGGTGGAGCGCGCATCCAAGTCTGACGATAACACGTAGTCTCCATTGAGAGGGAGACCTTCCTCCCTGCCGATACGTTGGAATTGGTCGATGGAAGTAAGTTTAATAGCGTACGGCATGGAATCAACTTCCTTCGTGGGCCTCGCCGCAAATTGCGGATAGGAACTTCCCTCGGCTATCTCCCAGGTAGTTGTAAAATCCCAGCCGGATTCCGCATACGGACGCCGTGTCATCATCACAAGCGTTTCCTGTCCGGTCCCGCCCTCGGAGTTTTTTAAGCCCGTACTGGTGATATCCCAAAAGGACAATGTAACCGTACCCCCTTGATTGCGTCCGATAAGGCCGCCGGAGTAGGCTTTGCCCGATATCTTTCCCCCGCCATAGCACTCTTCGACGGCACCAGTGTTCATTCCTATCAGGGCGCCCAGTCTGGAATCTCCCGTAACCGCAGTCATGGCATAGCATTGGGTCGCCTGTCCGGCGTTGGCACCCAGCAGTCCCCCAAGATAAGCCTCTCCTGTAACGCTCCCGGTGCCGCTGCATTTGGACACAGTTCCGCGGTTACTGCCAATCAAGCTGCCGACATTAAAATACCCGGTTACGCGGGCATCGACCAGTTGTACCTTCATAATGGCGGCGTTTTCCGCCACAACACCAAATAGGCCAACATTGTCCGCATCGGGCCGATTGATAACCAAGTTACGAATAGAATGCCCTTGCCCGTCCAAACTTCCGGCGAAGGGCTTTTCAAGAGAGCCGACAGGCCTGAAACCCGCGCCACCATACCAGGAGGCCGTTTCGGAAGCGTCAATATCCCGGGTCAATAAATAGACACCATCCAACGGCAAGTCCGGCTGCAATCCGATATCATGCAATGCCCTGATAGTCGATATCTCAATGGGTGCCTTTATGGGGGTAATCCCATTATCCTCTTTAGAACCGTCAAACAGCGCACCCCGGGGCCTTTCAATGACTACCGCCCCGATAAGAAGGACTAAACCAATAACAAGCAGAACAAGAGTAAGCATGAAAAGTTGTTTGTGCTTCAAGGGGTATTGTGGGACGCGTTGTTCTACTTGTTCAAGGGGTGTTTCATTTTGCATGGTTGGCTTTTGCTCTCCCTTCATGATACAGAAAGACACCTTTTTCTTAAGACTTGTAATCGCAATACCAATCAACAAACCAACTAGTCCACCAAAAACGACAAGCGAAGTAATGAGTCCAATATAAAAAGACATCGGCCGGAATGTAAATGCTATGGTATGCGTACCAGCGGGAACAATAATGGCCTTGAAGGCATCGTTTGCTTTGAATATTGGAACTTCGCTACCGTCAACCCAGGCATGCCAACCCGGATACCAGGAGTCCATAAAAACAAGCATACGCGTTTCTGGCAACTCCTTGAGTGTTGCTTCTATGGTATTCGGTGTTCGATTGGTTATTAATATGTGTGCGTTTTCATCGGCGATATCCTTCAAAACGTACGCTTCGGTCAGTTTGAATTCCTGTTCAGAGGTTCCGGGCCAGGCAAGCGTGACAGTACAGGCATCACAATCCGGCAGCGGTACATAGAGCGTTTTATCTTCATCAGGGCTTATCAATGCTTCATTACTTTTTAGCGTTCGGTACGCGCCGGATTCATCCACACAGGAGGCGGAGACTATGACGCGCGCTGTCGCCCTGTAACGGAGACAAAGCGCTGTGTGCATAAAATGATGCTGGATTTCGGGTAGTTGGAGGATTCGTTTGGAGCCTTTTTGCGTCACCCCGCCTGACAAAGTTTCAGCATCGCCTAAATCTTCGCGTATGGTGCTCTCGGAAACCGGGGTTTTTAGCCGTTGATCGCGACCGATTTCCGACACGGGCATCTTCGTACCCGGCAACACCTCGGGCAAGAAGACCGTGGTCGTGGGTGGAAAGGGCTCATTCTTTGGAGGTAGTTCCCCGGATATCCATTGGCGTGTCAGCCAGAAGCACCGTTTCGCCAACAGGGTGCCACGTAGATTGTCTTCCGTTACGGCCTTATAGCGCAGATGTATACGCCTGAAGTAGCCTTTATCATCGGCGGGGCTGCACAACACCTGGCTGGTGGCGCCTAAAAAAAGAGGATTATAGCCGTTAACAGCATGGTCCAGAAACCACATCTGACGATTAGGACGCGGATGTGCATACCGGTAATTGGAAAGGGTAAGATGGGCGGCATTGCCAAACCCCGCTGTGTCAGGATTATTGGTAATACGATGCCGATTGACGGTATTTGGCAGCATTTGGGCGCTCCAAGCTACCACCTCACAACCTATCAGTACAGCAACGCCGATGGGGCCCAGCCGTGGTGCATTCCACCAGGTGAATACCACCAACAACAATCCTGTAATCGCGGGCAGCAACCAGACAATCATCGAAGGTTTGAACAGAAGTTGCGGCACATTGGACAGCCAATGATACGCGATGAAAGATAGGCCCGCGCCGATGGCGAAGAGGACTGTGGTACGAAGTAAGCGCCGCCATACGGTTCGGGGCATACGTCCGGCGGCATCAATGCCGAAACCCGCGACCAGTCCAAGGGCAAGGACAGAGAAATCCCCCGCCCGCCAGGGCGATACGGTAATATTCATGAAATCGAGTTTTCGCAACAACCATCCCAGGGGATAAGGAGGCCCCAGGGTACAGTCCGTCATGAGAAGGTAAAGTCCCAGAAACACCAGCACATCACGCCGGCGTCGGTGACTCAAGGCGGCAATAACCGCCAATAAGGACCCGATACCCGCCGCACGGCACCCTTCAGGCCCCCATGTGTTTCCGGGGAAGACCACAAGACATTTTAGCAAATGAAATGGCTCGAGATTCTGCGGCCAATTAGGCATATTCAAGCCGCCGACTATCGTTCGGGCGCCCAATAACCCCATTTCCATTTCGGGCAGTAACAGTACGGCAGAAGCGAACGCAACGGATACGGCAAGCAGAATTAGAAACAGGATGCGTAATCGGACCGATCTGAATGCACTGCAAATAGCGTTTAACCGCAAACTGCAGGGGAAATAAAAAATAGCGTCCAGCATCACAAACAGCGTTACCATAACGCCGATATACAGGCTTAGTTGGGGAAATCCGCCCAGGGTACTCATGGAGAAAAACAGGATCGCCCACGTCCCGTTCCATAAGCGCTGATACCTGTTGGTGGCATACAGGGTCCGTCTTACTGCCCATAGAATCCAGGCAGCCCAAGTCAGCGTCATGGCATATACATAATAGTCGGTGAAATAGATGAGGCTGTAGGGACTGAACATGAAGATCAGTCCGGACACCGTAGCAGCGCCGATACTCAGCCCGTAGGATTGGGCCAGAAAAAATGCCCCCAAGCCGGCCCACAGCACATGCAGGACCATCAGAATCTGCATGCCGGTCGCGCTGGCGTAAGGATCAAAAGGGGGTGTCAGCATGCTGCGGAGAAGATGAAAGGGGTAACAGGCGCTGGTCTGGCCGTCAGCGGAAAAGGGCAGGCCGCAGTAGGCTAATGGATTCCACAGCGGGTACTCGCCATTTTTCAGAGAGGAATCCAGGTAGAAGGTGTTGGGACCAAAAAAATGGCGATTGTCCGCCACGCCGAAGTTTTTATCCCAGAGCGGGGGCTTCAGATAAAAACCGTACACCAGCGCCGTGGCAAGGAGGTACAATACCAGTGCTATACCGGCGCCTCGAAAAGATACCGGATACACCCGGCCCCGAAAATCCGTATGAGAAGACTCTTGCATTCTAAAAACCCCACGTGCATCGGAAGGCACCGTTGAAACTCCCTCACGGATATGCCTTTTCACGTATCACTATTTACGAATCTGTATTCAAAGCTGATATCCATTTTTTGTATGGATGAGGGCCTCCCCGCAATCATGACACCTATCAGGGCGGCTATAAGTCCCAGAAAAGTAGCCGCAGAGATTAGAAATCCGATGATAGTTGTCCACGGTAAAAACTGAAAGTACACCTGATGGGTACCGGCGGGCACAACAACGGCCTTGAAAGCGTCATTTGCCTTCAGTATATCCACTTCCTCTCCGTCCACCCAGGCGCGCCAACCCGGATACCAGGAATCCAGGAAAGTAAGAATACGTGGGCCCGGAAGATCCTTCAACGTGACGGAAACGGTATTGGCCGTATATTTTTCGATTTCTATGTGTTTATTTTCATCTTTCAGGTCTTTTAATACATAAGCCCCGGTAAGTTGAATTCGAGATGCAGACGTTCGGGGGTAAATGAGGCTGACCGTATTCATACCGCAGTCCGGAAGCGGTATTTCGAGGGTTCGTTCTGTACCGTGGGTATGAATGGTGCGGCTGCGCCTTAACGCATAGGTACGCCCCGCTTCATCCCGGCATAGGGGAGTAAACTCCACAACACCCGTTCCTCTATAGGTAACAAACAGGGCGCTGTGCTTGAGGTCCTGCTCAAATGGTGCCAAATGTAATTCGAGGTTCGCCCCCCGCCCACTGGCCTTGGCCAAGTCTGGAAGGCCAAGATCGATACGCTCCACTTCATCGGAAACGGCACTTTCTGCCAGCGAGGTACGAGAGACTTCCTGAACGGGCAAGACAGTTTCACCGGCGGCAATATCATTCAGGAAAACGGTTGTGGCTGCGGGGAACAGGAGGGCTTTGTCCGGCAAGTTTCCGGAAACCCATTGCCGCGCGAGCCAAAAGGAACGTTTCATGAAAAGGTTCCCGCGCTGGTTCTCCACGGTGACATCTTCGCCTTTAAGGTAACCGCGATAGAAGTTCTCATAACCTATTTTGCAAAGGGTTTCCCTGGTCTTCCCAATATAGAGAGGATTATACCCGGCCATAGTAAAATCCAGTGTAAACATGTTCCAGTTGGGACGTACAGTGGCATCACGTCTGTTCAGGCGTGAAATATCCTGATGCTCGCCGAAAGTGCCCGTATCCATTTTCAGGGCAACACGCTTTGAAACATAAGCGGGCAATATTTGACTGCTCCAGAGGAGAATCTCCGCGGCAACGAGGATTGCGATTATCCAGGATCCCAGCCGTGTTGACGGCAGCCATGAAAAAAGGCATACGGCCGCCAGGGTGAACAGGGGCACTCCCCAGACAAAACGCCATTCTTGCCGGAGAACATCTTCCAGGAGCCAATGATATAACATGTACAACATACCGGCCCCTGCGGCCACTAACACCAGCATCCGAACGCCGCGGGCCCAGCAATAGGCAGGCCTGCGGCCGGCGGCATCAATGCCGAAAGCCACCAACAGTGCAAAGGGAAGGGCGGCGAAAGAGCCCGCCCTCCAAGGGGAAACGGTAATGTTCAAAATATCATACCGATGCAGCAATGCGCCGACCGGAAATGGCGGCCCCAACGAACAATCCGTAAGGACAAGGTAAAGCAGGAAAAATACCCAGGCATCGCGCCAGCGCTTGTGATGGGTTAAGGCGGCCAACGCCACCAGCAGTGAACCGATGCCAACCGCCCGGGGACCGAATGGCAGCCAGGTATTACCTGGAAAAAACAACAGGCATTTTAAGAGGTGTAAAGGGTCTAAGTTTTGCGTAATGGTGGAAACCGCAACACCTGAAGCAACAACCCGCGCGCTTTCTGAACCCAGATTGATTGCGGGCAACAGCAACACACATGAGGCAAGAATGGTGAGGAACCCAATGCCCACAATCACTGCCATGCGCCCGGAAAAAGCACGAACAGTTTCTGTGACATTCCTTTTACAGCGGCAATTCAGCAGGAAATCAAAAAGTCCGTAAAAACCGAGTGACAACCCCATATAGAGACTCAATTGGGGAAATCCGGCAAGCGTACTCAGAGCAAAGAACAGAGTTGCCAGAACCGCGAATGCGATACTACCACGCGATGATTGCGCATGAAACGCTTTTTTTGCAGTCCAGAGCACCCAAGGCGCCCACACCACCACCAGGGAATATACATAGAATTCTGTAAAGTAAATGATGTTGAACATATTGAACATAAAGGCAAAAGCGCCCGCAAGACACGCAGGCAGGCTCAGCCGGTAAAATCGCGCAAGGCATACCACACCCAATCCCGCCCACAGCAGGTGAAGAAAGCGCAGCAGGTGCAGGCTTACCGCAGTTGCAAAGGGGGCGAAGGAAGGTGTCAAAAGAGCGCGGATAAGATGCGGCGGATAGCAGGCGCTTGCCTGCGGGTCCGCGGCAAAAGGCATGCCGCAATAAGCCAATGGATTCCAAAGTGGAAATTCCCCCTTTTGCAGTGAAGCATCTAGGAAAAAAGCTTGCGGCCCGAAATAAAACCGTTCATCCAGCTGACCGAAGGTTTTATCCCAATGGGGAGGCGTCAGAAAATAGTGGTACACAACAAGCGATGCCGCAGTAAGGCAACCTAATACAAAAACAAATCCAACCACCCCCAAAATAATTCTTAAGGAAAATGGTTTTGCCTGGTTCTGAGTATCTTTAACGGTTTCAGCCATAACGGTTAAGATTTCCTGATGACCGCGAGCAATATGGAACCGGCCGGGATGGGCAGCGCCACCTCGATATTGTGGATGCGGCGGGCAAGGCCTTGCCCGAGAGGCGCGGCCCAGGGCGCGGCGAGACAGAACGAGGCCAGTCGTTCCACCTCAAATCCCGCCTCCCGGCTGACATTTCGCAGACGCTTTGGTGTGAAATGACAGACATGCTGATCTCCGCGCATGGTGGCCGTCTTCTGCAGTTTGTCGCAGGCAAACTCAATAACCGGCCATAAGCTCGCGTAGTTGGGCGTGGTCAGAAAAGCCCGGCCGCCGGGCTTAAGCAGGGCATGAAAGGCCTTGAGCATGTTGACCACCTGGTCATAGTAGACGTGTTCAATGACTTCCAGGCAGTAGATTTTGTCCACCGGCCGTCCCGCATCAAACAGTTCGTCAACCAGGCCGTTTACAAAGCGTATCTTTTCGGAGGGGAACTGCTTTCTGGCAAAGGCAATGGCGGCGGGGTTGCCGTCCACGGCAATAACCTCCGCATCCCCTTCCGCGAGATGATTGGAGATGACGCCGGACCCGCAGCCAACGTCCATAACGAAGTCGCCGGGCTCCGGCGGCAGGAACCGGTCGATAACCAGCTGCTTGGCTTCATGCCAGAAGCGCTGAACAGGATTGCCCTCTGTAAGGGCCTTATACTGGTAGGAGCCGTCTATGGTGATAGTATCGCCGGTGCGGCGTGGTGCATTTTCGCTGGTGGTATTGTTCATGTTTCGTCGGTGTTCTTCTTTACCGGTTGAATGGACTCGGCCAAAAAATAATGGGGCCTGTTTTTGACTTCAATATAAATTATGGAGAGGTATTCTCCAATAATGCCCAATGCCACCATAATGACGCTTCCCACCATCAATTGCAAGAGGATAATGGTGGTAAATCCTTCGACCGCCCTGCCGGACCACCAAGCGCCCAGGGTATACAAACCGAGCAGGACACTAACCAGGGCCGACAGAATGCCCAGCGCGGTCACAAAATGAAGGGCAATGGTTGAAAATGAAGTGAGCGCGGTAAGCCCCAGGCGCACCAGGCTCCCGACTCTGAATTTGGTTTGTCCGGCGGCGCGCTGCTGCACCTGCAGCGGGATATTGGCGCTGCGAAAGCCCATCCAGTTGATAAGTCCGCGGAAAAAGGTGCGTCGTTCGCCCAGTTTCAGGAAAGCATCAATCACCTTCCGGTCAATAAGCTTATAGTCGCTGTCACCCACTACGTGCTGGCCCGCCGCATGGGTCATCAGGAAATTAAAGCAGGACACAAAAAAACGATAGAGAAGAGACTCCCGGCCCCGGTCGGCCTTTACCGCGTTCACCACATCGATATCATGGTCCGCCCAGAGGCCGACCATGTCCTCCATCAGCGAGGGGGGATGCTGCAGGTCGCCATCCATCACGATGGCCAGGTCGCCGGAGGCATGTTCCAGGCCGGCGCGGATGGCGGCCTCCTTGCCGAAGTTACGGCTGAACCGCAGTGCGCGCACCGTATCTGGATAGTCCCGCGCCAGCGATTCCAGAGACTGCCACGTGGTATCGGTGGAACCGTCATCCACCAGGACACACTCCCATCCTGTCAGATAGGCCTCCGGCAGTTGTTCCACCGTATCCCATATGACCGCAAACGTCTTGCTGAAATGTTCTCCCTCGCAATACAAGGGGATGACGAGTGACAATTTACCCTTCCGCATAAGGGAACCCTTTTCAATCGTGATGTTATGCACAGAAAATACAACCCGGATAGGGTACAATATTCCCCCTTACAAGGACAATATTAACGTATCTCAAGCCTTTTTACAGGCTTTAACGATAAGTTCCGCCCCCCAGATGTGCCGGTATTCCCGGACCACAAATCCCCGTTGTTCCAACCGGGCGGACAGAGAAGCGCGGGTATAGTACGTCATATGACAGTCCCGGGAGGCGTCGGGTTGAACCAGGTCATACAAGCGCTTGATGATTCGCCACCGCCGGCGGCCATAATCCGGAGTGCCGACAATCAGCACGCCACCCGGCTGAAGACACCGGGCCATTTCAAGGAAGGGTTCCGCGGATGGCGCCAAATGTTCCACCAGCTGTGAGGCGATTATCACTTCGAAGGAGGCATCAGGAAAAGGCAACGCCTCCACGGCGGCATTGACCAGGCATCGCGCCGGCCGCCGCATATACCGTAATTTATTCGCATTGCTATCCAGGCCGACAGTCTGGGGTATGCTGTTCAGTAGTTGAGAGGAACCGCAGCCCACATCCAATACGCGCATTTTGTCCTCAGCAAAATCCCGGATGATGTGGCACCGCTTGCGCTGCCACCAGCGTTGTAGCGGGATGCGGCTGTTGAAAGCGCGGGCCTCATAGTCCGCGCTGTCCAGGCTGTTGCGGAGTTTCCACAGGGTATACAGGGATTTCAGGTACACGATGCCGAATTTAAATACCCGCGCATGGCTGGACCCATGACGGCGCGGCAGGTAATGAAAGGGTTCTTCAATAACCCGGTATCCCCGGCAGTAGGCCTTGGCAAGAATCTCCTGGAGCACGGCGTAGGTTTCATAGCGCAGGTCCAGTTTGCCGATGGCATTACGGTGGTACAGCCGGAATCCGCTGGATAGATCGCGGACGTTGATACTCAGAATTTTTCCGAAAACCCAGTTCAAGGTAGAACTCAGGAGTTTCCGGCTCCAGGGCATTTCGCCGTAGCCTTGTGCCACATAGCGCGAGGCAATGATTATTTCCCCTTGGTGGCGGCGTGCAAACAAATATTTTATGAATACCGGGTGATGGGAAAAATCCGCGTCCATGGTCAGCAGCCAGGGAGCGTTGATCTCCTCAAAGGCAGTACGGATGGCTCCGCCGTATCCTGTACCGCGCTGGGGAATGACCACGGCGCCCAGCGAACGCGCGACCTCCACCGTATTGTCCGTGCTGCCCCCGTCAATCACATATACCTTGCAGGGAGCGCTCAAGTCCGTCAGGACCTCTGCCACCTTCGGCAGCAGACCGCGAAGATTGTCCGCTTCATTAAGGCAGGGAAGTACCACCGCCAACTCCACCTTGGGGGTTTCCATTCACGTCTCCAATTGCTTTATACCACCGCAGGTTGGGAAGAAAACGAAGTTATGCGACACAGCCGAAGCTGGCAACACACCAGTATCAGCGGTTCCACGTGCCCGGAACATGCCTGTTATCCCTTCAAGCCTATCATAACCGAGGATTCCCGTAAAAACTACACCGGAAGGGATTGCCCCAAGTATCAAGATACGGGGTTCCCCGGGGAAGCATAGGTTCAACTGCAATTAAATCTGAAGCGTATCATCGCAGGTCTATTTTCCCGGATGCACCTTAGTGAACTACAAAACGCCATGGCGTTGCTTCATGGCGCACCTCGGAAGGTACGCCTACTAAAACTTCTACAGCGTTTGGGCACGGTTTTTAATATTCATAAAACGTTTACGCAAGACACGTGATTGTTCAGAATATTCAGAGAAAGAGAAAATGCCGCGCCATATCGCGCTCTTGTTCCCGCCGGTATAATAATCCCGGATTCGTATCCTTCTTGTCCCCTGCGGTAAAATGCCGTCTATGGCTTCTACGACCTTAAAATGCACCGTACGGTATGACGGCACAGAGTTTGCCGGCTGGCAGCGCCAAGACAGGCAGCGCACAGTTCAGGGCGAACTGGAAGAGGCGTTTTCGCGTATTGCGGCTGCGCCGGTCGCCATTCAGGGCGCGGGACGCACCGATGCGGGGGTACATGCGCTAGGCCAGGTCTTTTCATGCCGCTGGCCGGGGGAACCGCCCGCCCGGCTTGCCCATGCAGTCTCAAAAATGCTGGGGCCCGAGATACGCCTTGAATCCGTGGAAACGGTGCGGCCGGAGTTTAATGCCCGCTTTGATGCACAAAGTAAACGGTATGTGTATACCTTTGATTTTAACCGGCACCCGGACCCCTTTCTTGCACGTTATGCCTGGCATGTGCCCTATCACATTGACCTTGCCCTTCTGGAACATTGTCTGCACCGCGTGGAAGGCAGGTATGATTTTGCCGGTTTTCAGAGTACCGGCTCCCAGATGAAAAACACGGTACGCACTATTTACGAAGTGGCGTTAAGCCCCGGCGGCCTCTTTACCCCTGAGGATGCGCGCGGCCTTTATAAAATAACGTTCTTTGGCGACGGTTTTCTATACAAGATGGTGCGCAATTTGTGCGGCACGTTTATTGAAGTGGCGCGGGGCCGTTTTGCGGAGACGTTTATCACGGAATCACTCGCCAGAGGCGGCCCCTTTCTGGGCCTGTGCGCGCCCGCCAAAGGCCTGGCGCTAGCGGCCGTGTATTATGATGAGTCGTGATATACTTGGCCGAATGTGCCGAGCCGTCTCTGAACACATAGTATCAAGCGTCTACGCTTGTCGTGAAGCGTGTGTGGAGGAGCCGGTTCAGTAATAGGGCTCAGACATAAAGGATAAAAAGGACGGAATCAAAGGACGCGCACTGTTCTTTAACATTATGAACCTGGAGTATGACGTTGCGGGCAGAGTGATTTCCGCCGGGAGTGTTTATGCAGGACAAGTATCGTACTTTGATGCGGTGGTCTTATGACGCCGTGCAGCGTTTATATAGCGAGATTCCGTACCGGATGTCCGGCTCCGGCGGCGCCTTTCCCGCCTGGCATTATTTCCTCGAATTGACGCGGCGCTGCAATTTGCGGTGCAGGATGTGCCAGTATATCCATTTTCTGGAAGAGGTGCCAGGCGCGCAGCAAAAAGAAGGGGAGTTGACCACGGAGGAATGGAAGGATGTCATTCATCAGACCGGCCGCATGAGTTTACTGACTTTTACCGGCGGTGAACCCCTTATCCGTAAGGATTTTCCGGAACTGCTTGAGTTCGCCTCGCGTCAATCCCTGACCCATATCGTCACAAACGCCACCCTGCTCGATGCCGCCATGGCGGAAACATTTGTCCGGTTCGCGCCGAGACGCGCGGGTGGACGGGGTCTTAATTTTATTGGCGTGTCCTTGGAAGGCCCCGCAGAAGTCCATGACGATATCCGCCGCCAACCCGGTGCTTTTGGCAAGGCGGCCGCGGGTCTTGCACAATTGCGGGAATACCGCGACCGCGCGGGTAAGACCTGCCCCATGGTGCATATCACATCCGTTATCCAGGCGCATAATCTTGACAGTCTTCCGCTGATGCCGGGGATTGTTGCGGACTTGGGCGCTGATGTTCTTAATCTTGTCACCGAAACGCGCATGCATGATTTACCCGGCCTGGGAGAACACACCCCGGGAACCTGGAAGACTTCCGATATCGACTGGCCACGAATACCGCGTAATGCATTACAGGACGCATTGCGGAAGACCGAAGAGGAGGCGCGGCTGCGGCACGTGGAATTGCGGTTGCCGCGGATGCCGCGCGAGGAAGTATTGCGCTATTACAGCACAGGCGTCGAAGTGAAACATTACCAGTGCCGCAGCCCCTGGAACACGATTATCGTTGGCAGAACAGGGGATGTGTATCCCTGCTGGCTTATTAAAATCGGGAATGTGCGCGAACAATCTCTGAAAAGTATGTGGAACGCCGGCAAAACGAAGGCCTTTCGCCGCGCCTGCCGCTCGGGCCTGTTTTCCGTATGCCCGGGCTGCTGCTTTATCGAATATCGCGGGGAAAAGAAATAGCGGGCGTAAAATATCCGCCTTACGTGACAGGAGTCACCCCCGGCGAACACTATTCCACTGCCAGATTCCAGCAAAGGGGCGGTGTTAGCCCGGAGTCATATCCGTACAGTTCGCCGTTTTGCCACAGGTAGACCCCGCGTATGGCATAAGACATGGGCTGGATACCCTGTTGCCAACCGGCAAGATACGCCAGAGCTTCCCCCATGATAAAACGCCCGTTCCCGTCCAGGTCGCCCGGGTGGTACTGCGGCGACGGTTCTCCCTCGTTTCCCTCCTGCACAACAATACCAAAGGGATTGGTCAAAGTGGAACCCCCGTCACTGTCCATCTCAAGCCGGACATAATGATAAATGCCCGGCGTATTTCGGTAGTCAAGCGTCGGGCCTATATGGACCGTTTCACCGCCGGATATCCACCGGTACTTGCCTTCCGGCAACGGCTGCCCTCCGGAGAGGGCGCTCACGGTTACCGTTCCCGCCGTTCTATCATGGGTAATGTCCGTAATTACGGGTACGAGCGCGGCATTCCACAACGAGGGATCCACCTGGGTACCCACGCTGCTGAAATAAAAACGACCCGTCTCCATGGCCGCGCGCACGGATGCCTCGTCCAGACGGTCCGCCAGAATTACATTCCATGACAGGCCGGCCATGGGAAGGCCAAAATAGACAAACCAGTGGGTATCGTCATTGGCAAATCCCCATATGGGCCGCTGCGGCATCATCGCGCCCAGCAAGGCATCCCATAGCTGCCGGTCCCTGGGATGGATATTATATGCGTTGAACACTTCAAATCCGATTAATCGCTCTTGGGGAAATTCAGTATACCGCGTTACATATCTCTGCAGCACTTCCTCCGGTACCCTTCCATCTTCAAGGTCCCAATAGCGGCCGGGATGTACCAGCACGGCCGCCCCGCCCCCGGCGCCGATTTCCGACAGGGTTTGCGTTTCACTGGAAGAATCCGTTTTCATGCAGACAAAATACCCCGCAATATGCTCATGATTTTTGTGCTCGTTACCGCGCAGGGCCAGCATGCCCAGCGCCTCGGGATCACGGCCCCAGTCTTCCCAAGGGTAGGTGCATTCATCATTATCGGTAAATGCAAGAATGGAATAGCCCCGGTCGTGGTAAAAGTCAATGACTTCCGCCGGGGTATTGGTGCCGCCGCCTTCCGTGGAGTGGGTATGCAGATTGGCTTTGTACTGACCGGCAGCTGCCCAATCCACACGCTCGTAGGGGTTGATGAGAGTCACTGTTTGTTGTGCAAAGGACACACAAGACGCCATACACAAGAGCATCAACATTCCGGCACGGGAAAGAGCAGCGCCGCTAGTGACTTCCAGGGTAATAACAGGGAACATAAACAGGTTTCTCTTCGGGGTATGGGGACATGCTTCACGTAGTCATTGCCAATCACGTATCTATAAGAGGATAGCCAAAAATGTCTAAAAAGTTCAACTATAAAGTGTTTATCAAACATGCACACCTGACCGCGAACGTGCTATACTTGCCTTGAAAATCAGGTGGCCTTTCATTTCACTGCTGTCCGGTAGTGCTTTCAACCATACATTAACTCTGCTAAAGGAATCCCATATTGAACCTGAAGATTCTTATAGGCGCGGTAACCCTACTTGTCCTGGTGCTGGCCCTTCCCATGGTAATGAATATCATGCGCGGTCCGGCCGTTTCCCAGGCACCGCCGCAAGTGGCAGCGCCTGTGGCGCCGCTGCCCCCGCCACCTCCGCCGGAACCGGTACCGCCGGTCCCTGCCGAAGCCCTGAATCTTCCTGTGCTCTATGCGCCCCCTCCCCGCACCGTTCCCCAGTACGAGCAACGTCAATCGGCGCCGTCGGGCCCGACGCTTACGGCGGAAACGCTGGTGGGCACGGCATGGGAAGTCGCCACGCCCTATGGTCCGGCGGTAATAGAACTTGGGCCCAACGGCCAGGCTACGGCCTCCCATTCCCTGGTGGGCGCCGTTCCCGGAAAATGGAGTGTGAACGGAACCAAAGTAACCGCTTCCGCCTCGTTCATGGGCCAGTCTATGAGCGTGAATGCAGAAATTAAAGGGAGTACTCTAAAAGTAGAGGGCCAAAACATACGGCGCATGCGATAGGATCGGCAAAGAGGAAAATCCGGGCATGAAACAACGATTCAAGGACAAGGTGGTCTTCATTACGGGGGCGTCATCTGGAATTGGCGCGGAAAGTGCCCGTCAACTTGCGGCGGAAGGCGCACGCCTGGCACTGTTAGCGCGCCGTGAAGACAAGCTTGCCTCGGTAAAGGCCGAAATTGAGGCGCTGGGGGCGCCCGTCAGGACAGTTGCGGCCGATGTGAACGACCGGAAAGCGCTGGATGCCGCCGTGGCAGGCACACTTGAAGCTTTCGGGCGCATTGATATTGTTTTGGCTAACGCGGGCACCGGTGTGACAGGGCCCTTGTTTAAACTTACCGTTGACGATTATCGGCGTCAGTTTGAGACGAATTTTTTCGGGCTGCTCAATACGATCTATGCTACTCTGGATGCGTTAAAGGCATCCCACGGACAACTTGGCCTTCTGGGCAGTGTGGCCGGTGTTGTGGGCACCCCATCCGCCTCCGCCTACAACGCCAGTAAATTCGCCGTGAACGGACTGGGAGAATCCATCTATCACGATCTGGATGAACTGGGCATCGCCGTAACGTTAATCAAGCCGGGGTTTGTGGATAGTGAAATTCGCCATTTAGACCGGCAGGGCCGGGTAAGCGACAAGCCCGACCCCGTCCCGGCGTGGCTGGTGCTGTCCACACCTCGGGCGGCGCGCGTCATCCTCAACGCCCTGTACTGGCGCAAACCGGAAGTAACTGTGACCTTTCACGGCAAGGTATTCACCTGGTGTAAACGCCTGCTGCCCGGCGCCACGCGCTGGGTAATCCGCCGCATGAGTAAGGGACGCCTGCCAAAATTGTAAGACTCTAATTTTCTGATCGGACCGGTCAGACGGATTCAACCGATCAGATAAGCCTTTATATATGATGTCCATTACGGTTCCCTGACAATCCGAATCTTCAACGTTTCAGACGCATCCTCTTCCACCGGAATATTTCCGGGTACGATGTACACATACCCTTCGCCGGGGGTGTGCCGGACACTGACCGAACCGGCGGGCAGGGGAACTTTCAGTTCCATGGCGGGGAGATTGGCCACCGGCGCGGGGGCGATGCGGATACCCGTCCAACCGGGCCCGGCGGGCTGTAGCCCGAGTACATACTGGGCAATCAGGTAAATGGGGCAGCTGGCCCAGGGATGCAGCCAACTGGTGTTCCATTTCTGGTCAGGTCCCCAGGCCTCCATACACGTGGTGGCGCCATGGCGCAGCATCTCATGCCAGGAATGGGTATCCGTAGAGGTGAGCAAGGCAAAACCCAAGTCGGCCGCGCCCGCCTTGAAACAGCCTTCTATGACGTAGGAAGCGATATACACCCCGCAGGAAAGCCCCTTCGAACGAATATGTTCGAGCATACGCGCTTTGTCCGCGCCTTCCGTCAGGCCGAAGGCTAGCGGCACCGCATTGGCATGCAGGGAGCAATGTTTCGACCCGGGCGCGTCCCGGTAGAGGCCCGTGTCCCGGTCGGCAATGTATTCGGCAAAACTGTGTGCCAGGCGGTCGGCCTTTTCGTTGTAAACACTGCCGTCACTCCCCAGCAATCCCTGCAGTTCGGCGGCGGCACGCAGGCCCCCGTAATAGAAAGCGTTCAACACCGTGTTCCCCTTTTTAAGGGAATAGTCATAGTCATAACCGTCACGCAGATTTTCCGGCCAGTCCACCAGAACCCACTTCGCGTTCTCTTTGTCTATCCCTGCAAGCAGTCCTTTCTCATTTTCAAATCCAGCAAAGTAATCAAACAATTCTTTGTAAACGGTATTCGCTGCGAATTCAGCCGTTGCCCTGTCCCCCGTCAGACGGTAGTATTCCAGCACCACCACGGGGAACTGTAGCGAATAGTCGGCGATTTCCTGCATAAGATTACCGGGAGCGACAGCCATCAACCCCGGATGGATGACACGGGAACGGACGAAATCCAGGATGGCCTTGCGCGTCAGGGACGGGTCCGCCGTAAGCCACAGGTGAGCGCGCGCCGTGATGACCGCATCACCCAGATACTGTCCTTTTTCCCGGGACGGGCAATCTACAAAAATATCCTGAGCACCCATCTGGACCCCGTTGCGGCAAATAATCCAAGTGTCTTCCAGTAATTTGTTTTCTGAAGAGAAAGTTGATTTCTCCCTATCAAAGGGATGATGACGCACATCCACCCAGACCTCCGGCATGTCCGGCGTGTCCACTAGTTCCAGGTAACGAAACGCGCGGTAATCATAAAACTCGATAAGGTCCTCCTCCCGGGACAGGGTTACCTTTTCCTCGTACCGGCAATTGGCGCGCATGTCGAAACGGGGTGCGCCGCTTTCGTCTAATTCCTCGGCGTGCCGTACGGTGACCACATGACCCTCCGGACCTCGAACACGCACTCTGGTGTGACCGACTATTTCCTGTCCGAAATCGTAGACATACCGTCCTCCCCCGAGGTCATCGGTTTTCACAGGATTGTAGCGGGTTACCTGCAGGGGCGCTGTCGCCTGGAGCTCGAACCGATGGTCTTGCCTGCCCGAGACAGGAGTGAGCCAGGCGCTGTCGTCAAACCCGGTCTCATGCCAACCCCGGGGCATTTCACGCATGTCCATGTTTTCGAGGAACTGGGTCTTGTAGCCTATGGTATCGGTCATTGGGAACGCCTTGAGTTGGAAGCAGCGCCAGTCCGTATTCGTTATCACACATTCAGTGGCACCGTCTTCATAGCTCAGTTCCAGGGCCAGCAGGAATCCGGAACGGTTGTCAGCGCTGTTCCACACCCGGTTGATGAGTCCCTGGTAATAGACATGCGCGGCCAGGCAATTTGTGCCGGCATGCAGACTGTTCGTCACGTCAAGTCGGTAGTAAGGATACGCGAAATGATAGGACGGCGATGGACCCTGCACGACATACTTGCCGTTAATATAGAACTTATAATAGTCGTCGCCCGTAATAAAAAGTGTTGCCGAAATTGGCGTGCTGTTTAGGGTAATTTCCTTTCGGAACAGCGTATGCACGTGGGTCGGTCCGGAGATTTCCGGTTTGGACTCGAATTCGCGATGGAAGAGATTTAATACGGGCACACCTGTAAATACAGGGTCGCGAATCCATTCGGCTCCGGAAAACAGTTCCGGCGCCGAGGCCATGCTGGCCGCCGCAAAGAAAGAAAGACCAAGAATAAGGATGTAACGCATGATGGAATTCCTCTTTTGTATCTTAGTAGATTATCGGCTCGTAGCCGCTATAAAAAACAAGAAGTTGAATGCCTGGACGGAGAAAAAATGGGACTGTTCCCGCCGCAGAGTATAGGAGATGTGTAGATTATATATACGAATTAATATAGGATTTCACTCTTGTCCAAATTAGGTTTTGTCTTATCATAACTTGAATGTCCTCCGCAGATGTTGGAAAATAATTTTTTTTCCTTAAACCACAATCCGACATCAACACGGAGGACGACATCATGGTAAAGACAGCCAGCCTATTCAGTCAACTTTTGGAACAAATTCCGCGTACCGAGTTTGCTCGTATAGTAAAAGAGCATCAGGGCGAGCGTCATGCCCGAGGTTTTACTTGCTGGACACAGTTTGTAGGTATGTTGTTCTGCCAACTTGCACGCGCTGATTCGTTGCGCGAGATCTGTAACGGCCTTGCGTGTTGTCTTGGCAAACTGGTGCATGTGGGTATCAAGGATGCTCCAAACAAGTCCACTTTATCCTACGCAAATCAACACCGGCCTGCGGAGATATATGAGGACCTTTTCTGGAGCCTTATGGAGCGCTTCCGCTCGAAAGGGCAACTGGGAGGCCACCAGCACAAATTTCGCTTCAGGAACAAGCTGCTGTCACTAGATTCGACCACTATTTCGTTATGCCTTAATCTGTTTCCTTGGGCGAAGTTCCGACGCGCCAAGGGCGGTGTTAAAGCACA
>JAKLHG010000139.1 GCA_022710255.1 Candidatus Hydrogenedentota bacterium | reverse complement strand
TTTCAAGAAAGTCATAGACCCCGTAGAGTGTGCCCGCTTCCGGAGTGCCGGCAATGACCAGGTGGGGCACCACGGTTTTCATGTAATATCCCTGTTCCCCGAGTGCTTCCTTGTCGGGCGCCACGCCCAGTTCACGGGCGACAGGCCCGCAGCCCAGCAGAATCATGGGCGTCTCTGTGACGCCGGTGACCTCCTGTATCGGCAGGGTTACCCCCGTGCATGCCTTGAAAAAATACTGAAATTCTTCCGCTGCATGTTTTTCGGAAGGGCTGGCGCCTTCCTGAAGCGCGATCTGGTAGGCGCTGACGCCGTTTTGAACCAGGACGTTGGCATCATCGGAAAAAGCGGGAAAGGGCTGCAGAATCGTCACAAGGGCTGCAATAATGGCACTGGCAACGTAAATGTTTTGTTGTGAACACATGGGTCTTCTCCAACGTTAAGATGAAACACACAGTAATACCATCTATTGGACTCATGAAAAGCGTATTTGTTTCACCCTATGGGGAGAAGCCCCTATTTGCGGACGGTTTTCAGCCGGAGGGTATTCAAAAGGTTTGAGAGCGGTATGGGGGCTGGGAAAGGTTGACTCCCCTTCCAACAAAATCCAAGTGCATGTTTCAGGATAAACGAGGTCGACAAAATGATTCGGCAGGCTACTTTCTATGCCGAGAGATTGAACCAGCCTACCTTCGCTTTGTTCAAGGCATACCCTACTTCTTTCAGATAGTTTCCATAACAGGTCATACAGTGGAAGCCGCGTTCTTCCTGAAGAAGCCTGTTGCCGTCACCGTTGATGCGTAAATTGATTTGGCTGGTGCAAATGTCGAGTTCCGGGTTGTCCAGTACTGTCGCTTCATATCCGAGCCACCGTTCACTGGCAAAATCGGGGGCAAGCATGGTCATGTTTTGGCCGACTTTGAACGCCACCTTGGGCGCGGCGCCGTAATCGGATTCGAAATGGGTGCGCACGTGCATGCTCTCCAGATTGGTTCCGTCCATTTTGCGAGGTGCGGTGCAATGGGCGACTGTAATCGTGTTGTCGTGGGGATAGGTGGGGTTACACAGGAACACGGGTTTGCCGCTGATATAATGCAACAAGATGCCCGAGGGAATCACAACGAAATCGGATTCGCAGAAGGCCAGGCCGCCTTCATCATTGAGCAGGGTAAGGCACAGGCAGGCCGTGGTCTCGGACATGGTGATGATCGTGCCCATGCATTCGCTTACCGTGATGGCGTCCGTCTCGTTTTCCTCCATAAGGTCGCGGAATACTTCTGTCAGCAGGAATGCTTTCTCCGTGAAGGTGTACATCTCCTCCAGGGTGTCCGGAGACCCCGCACCGGCGATCAACTCTGCCGTGGTAATCTGCTGTTGCCGGGGCAGGAGTGTGATACCGGGCTGCCGCAGGTATTCACGGGCCAGGTCTTTGCATTGCCGCACGAGGGCTTCATTAGCGCGGGCGGCCTGTATTCGTTGTCCCATTTCGTCATAGGGGATTTCAGCGTATTCCAGACCCCACAATTCCCGGGCGCGTTTCGGCGCACCGCTCATGCGTCCCTTGTCCCAGCCGATGGCGGCGCCGATGGCGACCACGCGTTTGCCCCGGATATTTTTCAATCCGTGCAGCGCCCGCAAACGCCATAACACTTCATCGTAGTTATCGACAATAACATCCCCATAATCCATGCCGCCCGTTCCCTGGGGCGTGTCCGTTTCCCGACGTAAAAAACGCGGGTGGGCGATTTCGTACCACAAGTAGGCCGGGCCACTGTTATGGCGTACAAACATCAGATTATGTTTATTGGGGTCCGCCAGCGCCATAATCATATCGGTGCCTCCGCCTGCGCCGAAGATCAGGACGCCGTCATGATCTTCGGCGGCGATGGCCTTCGCCTCTTTCGGCGAACAGGCCGATTTCAGGGGGAGCATCTCCAGCGGGAAATCGGCTTTCGCCACCATGGAGTCCAGTTCTCCCTGAATTTTGACGCGTTCCGCCTCAGCGTGCGCTTCGGTGATAAGACCGCCCCAGGGACGCCAGGAGGTCGCATCCCGATACGTGGCGATGGCATAGGCTAAAACCGGTTGAATGCGCAGGGGTTTATCCTGTTTCAGGACGCGCCGCGGCAGAGTCTGGGCAAAGGCTGTTCTGCCGCCCAAGTGGTGCAGCAGCACCCCTCCCAACGCGGCGGCGCCCGTGCCGGCCATGAATTGGCGGCGGCTGACTTCGGGCGCTCTTGTGCCGCAACACCCGGAACAGCATTGAGGATGGGAATGTCCATGTTCTTCGATATGGCTCATTAACGTACCCTTTCGTTTTTAGGACGCATTCGACCACATTTCCGACCATTCAGTATGGCAAGTCGGCCGATACGAATACCGGCGAATCTTATATGCGGCTGCGCATAACCTGGGACAGGGCAACCTGTAATTCGTCACAATCGCTGTATCGGCCCTCAGGTTTCTTGGCGAGCATTTTCATGATGATGTCTCCCAATACCACGGGGCATGCGGGATTTACCTGGGAGGGATGCATCGGCATGACGGCCAGATGGCATTGGTACAACTTGCGCAGGTTATCCACGCCGAAGGGAACGCGATCCGTGAACATCATGTAAAAGGTGATGCCCATGGAATAAATATCGCTTTGCGGAGTGATTTTTTCTTTGCGAATAAACTCGGGCGCGACAAACATGGGCGTAATCTGCTCGCCGATATTGCGGTCCAGCAGTTCGACCAGAAAGGTGCTGCCATACAGGGAAAAGTCGACGATTTTCACGATGCCTGTGCGTGTAAACAGGACGTTTCCCGGTTTGAAATCATGGTGGATGCATCCCTTGTCATGGAGATATTGCATGCCGGTGCATATCTGCAGGCAAATGTTGAGCCGTTCACCGAGTTTGTAGGGACGGTTGAGCAGGTACCATTTCAGGCTCGGCCCGTCGATATATTCCATAATCAGGCAGCGTCCTTCGGTATCGTCTATGAAGTCGAAGATTTGAACAAGATTGACATGTTTGTATTTTTTAAACTTGGTGATGCTTTTCTGCAGGTCGCGCACATGAAGACGGTTCCGGAAAAAATTCTGGTGAAACAGCTTGATAGCGACGGGAACGCCTTTGTTCATGTCAATGCCGAGGTAGACCCGGCCCGTTCCCCCCTCGCCCAGGATACGTTGCAGTTTGTAGTGGTAGAGTTTTGGTATGTCGGGAGAGTATTGATTCTCCGCCATTGCATGGGTGTCCTTATCTCGTCTCGTCCAGGTTCAGGCGTATTTCCGGGGCGTCGCCCCACATGCGGTCAAGGTCGTAGAAAACCCGGGCCTGGTCGCGAAATATGTGCAAAATAACATCTCCAAAATCGACTACCATCCAACCGCAGCGATGGTCGCCCTCCATGCAGCGAACGGCATATCCCGCATCACGCATGGCTTCTCGTGTCGCGTTGGTGACCGCCTTGAGCTGCGGTTCGCTGTTTACGGTGCACAATACAAAGGCATCCGCGATTAGCGTTAAACCGGCAACCAGGATGCCTTTTATGTCGCGGGCTTTCTTGCCCGCCGCGGCAGCGGCGACGCACTGCACTTTGTTGCGCAGATATTCATGTTCGGATGGGGTTGTTGATTTCATTATAGATTCAGGGCTGCTGCTCCTATCGTCCCAGTTCCCGTCTCAGGATTTCATTGACCAGTTGAGGATTTCCTTTGCCTTGGGTCGCTTTCATCACTTGACCCACAAAATAGCCGAAAACCTTTTCCTTGCCTTCTTTGTATTGTGCCACCTGGTTCGGGCTGGCTCCAATAACCTGCTTGACCGCGTCTTCAATCGCGCCGGTATCACTGATTTGGTTTAGTCCTTTTTCTTGGACGATACTATCCGGAGATTGGCCGGAGGTAAACATTTCCGCCAGCACTTCTTTTGCAATCTTACCGTTAATCTCGCCCGTATCAATCAGTTTCAGCAGGGCGGCCAGGGCATCCGGGGCTACCCGGCAGGCTGTAATTTCCGCCTTCGCTTCGCTCAACAAGGCTTGCAGTTCCACTGTCAGCCAGTTGGCGGCTTTCTTGGGGTCCGCTCCCGAGGCCACGACCTTCTCATAGTAATCCGCGAAATTACGGGACAGTGTAATGACATGGGCGTCATAGCCGCTGAGCCCGTACTGGGCCTCCAGGCGTTGCTTACGTGCCATGGGAAGTTCGGGCAGTTGGTGCCGTATCCGCTGCTCCCAGGCGTCATCAACGACTATGGGCGGCAGGTCAGGTTCCGGGAAATACCGATAATCGTGGGCGGATTCCTTTTTCCGCTGGCTGAACGTAATCCCCCGGTCCGCATCCCAGCCCCGGGTTTCCTGGATGATCACACCGCCACTGCGCAGAACCTGTTCCTGACGGGCAATTTCGAATTCGATGGCTTTCTGCACGCCGGAAAAAGAGGCAACATTCTTGACTTCGGTCTTTACACCGAATTCGGCGTGTCCCTTGGGGCGAAGGCTGATATTGGCTTCGGCGCGCAGGGAACCTTCCTCCATGTTGCAATCGCTTACATCCAGATACTGCAGAATCTGCTTCAATGCCGTCAGATACGCATGGGCTTCCCGGGCACTGCGGATATCCGGTTCGGTGACGATTTCCAGCAGCGGCACACCGCTGCGGTTAAAATCTATGCCGCTCTGGCCGCCGCCCAGTGCGTGTGTATTCCTTGCCGTATCCTCTTCCATATGCGCGCGGGTTATGCCGATGCGCTTGGAACCGCCGTCCACCTCTATTTCGAGGGCGCCATTGTCGCACAAGGGCAAATCATACTGGCTGATCTGATAGTTTTTCGCTAAATCAGGGTAAAAATAGTTTTTTCGGTCCATTTTAGACCAGCGTGAAATCTTGCAGCCCAAAGCCAGGCCTACGGCGATGCTTTTGTTGACCATGTCGCGGTTGAGAACGGGCAGTGCCCCGGGCATTCCGAGGCAGATGGGGCAGACGTTGGTATTCGGCGGCGCATGGAAATCTGTCGGACACGAACAAAACACCTTGGACTTACTGTTGATTTCCACATGCACTTCCATGCCGATTACGGCTTCATAATCCATAGCGAACTCCTCAGGCGACAGGGGGGCGGCCCATGTCGAAACCACGGTTTTGCTCATAAAAATGTGCCGCCCGAAGCAGCGTCTCTTCTTCGAAAGGACGGGCCATCAACTGCAGGCCTACGGGCAGGCCCGCCTCCGTCAGGCCGCAGGGAACCGACATTCCGGGCAGCGTGGCCAGGTTGACGGAAATGGTATAGATGTCGCTCAGGTACATCTCCAGCGGATTGTCTGACTTGGCCCCGAATTCAAAACTGGGCGTGGGAGATGTGGGGCCGGCGATAACATCGCATTGTTCAAATGCTGCGTCAAAGTCCTTTTTGATCAGCCGCCGCACCTTCTGGGCTTTCAGGTAATACGCATCGTAATAGCCGCTGGAAAGCACATAGGTGCCCAGCATGATGCGGCGCCGGACTTCGGGACCGAAAGCCGCGCTCTTGCTCATCACATACATTTCCTGCATGGTCTTAGCTTCGGGATGGCGGAACCCGTACCGTACGCCGTCGAAACGCGCCAGGTTGGCGCTCGCCTCCGCCGTGCAAATGATATAGTACACCGCAATGGCATATTCGCTGCAGGGCAGCGACACGTCAACAATGGTGGCGCCATGGTCGCGGAACACCTCAATGGCCGCCTCGATTTTTTCGCGCATCTGATCGCTCAGCGCGTCCGTGAAATATTCTTTCGGCAGTCCGATGCGCAGCCCGCGAATATCGCCCGTAAGCGCCGCGGTAAAGTCAGGAACCGGCAAATCCGCCGAGGTGGCATCCATGGCATCGCGCCCGCAAATGACGTTCAGGGTCAGGGCTGCATCTTCCACGGTGCGTGTCAACGGGCCGACCTGGTCCAGGGAAGAGGCGAAAGCCACCAGCCCGTATCGGGACACGCGTCCGTAGGTGGGTTTGATACCCACGCAACCGCACAGGCAGGCGGGCTGCCGGATGGATCCCCCGGTGTCGCTGCCCAGGGAGAGGGCGCATTCTCCCGCGCTGACCGCAGCCGCGCTGCCGCCGCTGGAACCGCCCGGCACGCAACGCAAATTCCAGGGATTACGCGTAGGTTTGATGGCGCTGTTTTCCGTGGAAGACCCCATGGCGAACTCGTCCATGTTTACTTTTCCCAGGAAAACCGCATCCGCTTCTTCCAGTCGCCTGACCACCGTCGCATCGTAAGGGCTGCGGAAATTTTCCAGCATTTTCGAAGCGCAGGTCGTCTTGCCGGTGCGCGTGCAGAGCAATTCTTTCAGCGCGACCGGAACGCCGGCCAATGGGCCCGCTGTTTCGCCTCGCCGTACTTTTTCATCCACTTTCGTCGCCATGGAACGGGCCGTATCATTCCAGCGCTGCGTGTAGGCGTCCACCTTGTCCTCCACCGCGTCGATGCGCCGCAGATAGGCTTCGGTGACATCCAGTGCGGAAACGGCGCCGCTTTGAACGGCGTCCCGAATCTCGCGGGCCGATTTCCAATGCCAATCCAGAGTCATGAACCGTCCTCTCCTTCCAGAATTATAGGGACAATAAAGTGTTCGCCGTTGTCGACGGGGGCGTTTTTCAGCGCCTCTTCACGGGGAAGGGGAGCGCCTGGCACGTCTTCACGAAGTATATTCGTCATTTCCAGGGCATGCATCATGGGCTCGACTCCGGATGTGTCCAGGATATTCAAGGTATCCATGTAAGCCAGTATATCGCCCATCTCCCGTACCAGGCGTTCCTGGGCCGCTTCATCCAGGCTCAGTTGCGCCAGGGAGGCCACGTAAGATACGTCTTGCTTGGATATTTTGGTCATAAGCAACCTTTCAAAAGGGGGATAAATCGATGATGGATAGCATAACAAAGCGATGGCATTCGTTTCCATGTACCGGAACCGCATAGTGAGGAAGCGGTTGTGTCTTTGTGTGCGGGGTATGTCTGCTGTTTTTTTCGGCATACGGAAAGTCTCGCGTTGGTACCCAAATCCGAAAGCAAGAAACCAAATTATTGGACTAAGGCCAATAAGGAAAAGGATCGTAGAAGCGGCATCCTCCCGCTATACATCAAGAAGTCCATACGGACCATGGCTACAATGAAAGCGGCAGGATGCCGCTTGCAGGATCCCCGCCATTCCTTACGTGCGGATAGGGGTGGTGCTCTCTGGATTTATTGAATCTGAATTTTTGTGGTATGATACCGGCCATCAAGATTGTTCCCGTAACGGTGAATCTTACTTGGTGTGATAGTATTTTTGTGAAATCTTTTGGCGGTATCCAGTGTGGTTTTCTTGTTTCAAAAAAAAAAGGTAGTTTGTAAGGGAGATGGCTAATGGATATTTTTGAGCAAATTTCAACCTGCGTGATAAGAGGAAAAATCAAGGCCGATTCGCCCTATCCGCCTGACATGAGGGGGCAGGACGGTGTTTTTGAACTGGTACGCGATGCGCTTCAGCAAGGGACCAACCCAAACGATGTCCTTACCAAAGGACTGATGCCCGGAATGAATGAAGTGGGGAAAAAATTCAGCCGTAACGAAGTCTTTGTGCCGGACCTGCTAATGGCGGCCAAAGCGATGACGTCCGGTATGGACCAGCTTAAACCGCATTTTGAATCCGGAGCCGCCAAGCGGCGCGGTGTGTTTATTGTCGGTACCGTCAAAGGCGACTTGCACGATATCGGCAAGAATCTGGTGCGGATGATGATGGAAGGCGCCGGGTATGAGGTGATTGATTTGGGCGTCGATGTCAGCCCGCAGGCTTTCCTTGAAAAGGTGGAAGAACGGCCTGGGAGCATGGTCGGATTAAGTGCGCTGCTGACGACCACCATGGTGAACATGGAAGAAACCACCCGTCTCGTCAAATCGAAGTTCCCGGAGACTATTGTTGTTGTAGGCGGCGCTCCGCTCACGCAGGAGTTTTGTGACAAAATCGGTGCTGACGCATATTCACCGGACCCGCAGGGCATTATTGAATGGCTTGACACGAAAGTTGCCTGACGGCAGTCCGGATGCCGAGTTCATGGAACGCGTTGCCGCGGGCCGAGACTTGAAGCCTGTTTGCGTATTCCAGGCCGGCGATACGGTCGTTTATTGCCGCATCCAGGGTTTTCAGACTGATGACGCCGCGTGCCGTTCCCGGGGGAGCGGTGTCGAAAATGTGAGCGTGCCACAACGTGGTCGTGCTCCGGGATAAAATGACCGGGACGGATCTCATGGCGTGCCTGTAACATAAGGGCATCCTGGGTTGTATGATGGCCATGTGCAATTCAGGCACGTTCATGATGGTGCGGGTTATCCCAAAAGGAGCGGAAGGTTTCGGAGAAGAGCATGAACGGGCGTGCTGAATGCAGCGATGAAAAATTAATGCGGTTACTGTGTCAGGGTGAACAGGAAGCCCTTGTCCAACTGGTGGAACGCTACCAGAACGACGTCCTCCGGTTTTGCCTCCATTACCTGGGTGACATGGAATCCGCCCGTGAAATTGCGCAGGAAACGTTTTTGCGCGTTTATACCGCCCGCGAACGCTTTGATGACACGCGCGTGTTTCGGCCGTGGATGTTGTGTATTGCCCGGAATATGTGCCTCAACATCCTGAAACGCAGAAAAATCATTCCCATGGAAAGCCTGGATGCCCTCGAAATGAATGAGGCGGGCGAGGTCAGGC
>JAKLHG010000138.1 GCA_022710255.1 Candidatus Hydrogenedentota bacterium | reverse complement strand
ATTGGGCCTCGGCGGCGAAGCCCGTCATAAGCACCCTGCTGTTCTTCGCGATACAGGAAGGTCGGCTGGGCGGCGTGAATGACCTTATCGAGAATCAGGGCTGGGATCTCATCGCCAAGGACGCACCCATGACATTCGCCCACCTGGCGAACATGACCAGCGGTTATGCCCGGGGCGAGGCGCCCGGCGCTGCCTGGGCGTACAACGACTACGCCATAAAACTGTATGCGGTCACGCTGTTCGACCGCGTATTTGGGACCAGCGCCAATGCCGCTGCAACAGCCGATACACGGCTTGGGTTCCTGCAGTTTCAGGACGGCTCCATCTTTTCGTCCCGCGACGGGTACGGGCTGTCCACAACGCCCCGCGATTTCGCGCGTATCGGCTGGCTCTGGTGTAATAGAGGCTATTGGAACGGTACCCAACTCCTGGCGCAGCACTATTTCGACACCTATATGCGGCCCCAGGTGCCCGCAGCCCTGCCGCGCACCTCCTCGAGCGGGAGCGATTACCTCGGTATCGGCACCTATGGCGGCGGTTCGGATCAGACCGCCGACGGTCCCGGCATCTACGGGTTCAATTGGTGGTTCAACGACTATGGCGCGACCAATCCGGGCATGTTGACCTGGCCGGACGCCCCGGCCGACACCTTCGCCGCGGTCGGGCATGGCGGCCCGGAAACGCTGTGCGTCGTCCCCAGCCTCGACCTGGTGGTTGCCTTTCGTGGCACATGCTCCTTCGTGCCGGGCAATGCCGCCTCGAGCATGAACCAAAACCTCAAACTGCTCACCCAGGCGTGCCCGCCCTGCAACGCAAATTCGCCCGTGGCAGTGATTGATGCCGCGCCAACGCTGGGCCAGGCCCCGCTGGAGGTGCATTTTGACGGCAGCGGTTCCCATGACGCGGAAGGCCCGATCCTTGCCTGGGAATGGGATTTTGAGGATGACGGCACGGTGGACGCGTCCGGAGCCGAGACGGACTATCCGTACGCCGCCCCGGGCGTGTACACGGCGCGGCTCACGGTCACGGATACAGGGGGCTTGACCGGAGAGAGCACGGTCGAAATTTCGGTAACGGCCGCGCCGACCGGTTCCCTCGTGGTGGACCCGCTGCATCCGGCATGGTTCGCCTATGAAAACGAAGGGCCGTTTTTCATGTGCGGTCCGGGCGACCCCGAAGATTTCCTGTACCGCGGCACGCGCAACGCCAATGGCACGCGCACCGGCGATCAGGCCGCGCTGATCAGTAAACTGGCGGGCACAGGCGCCAACTGCATTTACATGCAGATGGTGCGCAGTCATGGTGGCGATGGAGGCGATGACGAAAACCCCTTCGAAAGCGGGAATATCAACAATGCCCTGGACCCCGATATCCTGGCCCAATGGGAAACGTGGTTCACGGCGATGGATACCCAGGGCATTACGATCTTCCTTATCTTCTACGATGACAGCGCGGCGCCTTTCGGACGGGACCTGGTCAGCGGCGAACTCGACACGCGTGAGGCGTACCTGGTGGATACCATCGTGAATGCCTTCAAACATCACAAACGGCTGATTTGGTGCGTAGCGGAAGAATACGGCGAGGCGTTGTCAAAGGCCCACGTGTCGAAGGTTGCCGGGCGGATTAAACTGCGGGACGACAACAACCATCCTGTCTCCGTGCACCAGAACAACGGCACTTCCTTTGATTTCAACAGCGACCCGAACCTGGACCAGTTCGCCGTCCAGTACAACACGAGTTCCCGCACGGAATTGCACAACGCCGCCGTGGCCGCGTGGAACAACACGGGCGGCCTGAAGAACGTCAATCTCGCCGAATTCCAACCCCTGCCGACAGGAGCGGACCTGCGCCAGAAAGTATGGGCCATCGCCATGGGCGGCGCCTATTCCATGCTGCTGTACATGGACATCGCAAGCACGTCCGTCAGCGACCTGCAGACCTGCGGGCGTCTCGTAGGATTCATGGAGGCCACGTACTTTAACGAAACGGCCCCCGCGGACGCGCTCGCCCGGGGCAATACCCGCTATGTACTGGCCGACCCGGGCGATGTGTATCTCGCCTACGGCGACAGCGGAACCAGCCTGGGGCTGAGCATTGTCGCCGGCACCTATGATGTCAAGTGGTTTGACGCGATAGATGGAGACTGGAGTGATTCGGGACGCCAGACCATTGGAACGGGGGACCAGACCTTCACCAAGCCCGCAGATATCGGTGCGGAGGCGGTGCTCTATCTCTGTGCGGCCCCGCCGCCCGAACCGCCGACCGTTACACAGCAGCCGCTGCCGGTGACTGTGTGTCCCGGGGAGACCGCGGTCTTCTCCGTAGTGGCCCAGGGCGAGGGCTCGCTTGCCTATCACTGGCAAAAAGACGGTCAGGACCTAACGGATGACGGACGCATCGCCGGCAGCCAGTCGGCATCGCTGCAACTTATCCCGGTCCATTCCGCGGATGCCGGAACATACCGCTGCCTGGTAAGCAATGGTGGCGGCGAAACCCCGTCCAATGAGGTTCTCCTGTCCCTGTATTGTGAAGAAGGGGAGGGCGAGATGGTAGAAGGCGAAGGTGAAGGCGAACCTATCGAAGGTGAAGGGGAACCTGCCGAAGGCGAAGGTGAACCTGTCGAAGGCGAAGAAGAAGGCGAACAGCAACCGTATCACCCAGCGGATACGAATGAAGATTTTTGTGTCGTAATCAGTGAAGCCATTGCCTATCTCGCAGGATGGCAGCAGGGCAGCAATCCCATTGGTTATGCCATACGCGCGGCTTACCTCTGGCAGAACGGGGAACGGTACCTCTATGATGGGAGCGCTACCGTGCCGTTATGTTGGATATTGGCGCCGTAACTTTTGCTTGTGCAGGGAAGATATGCCTGAGTTGCGGGCATAACAAACGCGTCTAAATCAAGGTTAATCCACCGGCTTTGCCGGTGAGAATTCGGCAGGTTTTGCCGTTCCGTCGTTTTTTTTGTTTATCAACATATCGGCCCGTTTTGCTGTTTACAATATCCTTCCTTATGTTGTCATGCCGGTTTTTTCGCGACCGATGATTTTTATCAAAGCCACGGCTCGTATACTGCGAGAAAAACCAGCATCCAGATGGAGTGTTACCTGAGGGAGTCCTCCGGAGGTGTACGCCTCGCCCTTTATCGCTTTGAAAACATGAAGTTGGATTGTCGTATTTAAAGCACGGGATTGCGGGTGATGCCTGTATTGGGATACCACCTGTTAGAGGGTGTACGGAAAGTCGAGATTGCTTCACGTTGTTCGCAATGACGGCTATATGGATGCTATGTCATTGCGAGTGAAACGAAGCAATCTAATATGTTGTGATAATTGCATGGACCGTCAAAGAGACTTTCCGTACACCCTCTTAAACACAGTTGTTATTGATAAAAAAAGTTTTATATTGAAAGAAATTTATCTATATGCTATCATAAAAAATAAAATATGCAGTATTATTAAAAGAAAGGATGTGGATATTCATATAGGGTCAGAGAGACGGTGGAATATATTTACTTTTCAGATTAAATATTTGAAATAGCGACAGGATGAGAAAAGTATTTGTAATCCGGGTGTACTACACGAAGACGTTGTTGCAAGGTAGCGTTTTAAACTAAACAGGTGCTGTTTTCCTGATGTCAATCAGGAACAGGCCGTGTCAACAGGAAAGGATGAAGCCATGGATACACGTGTGCTCTATAACGCCGGTCTTATCAGGGCGCTGAACGTGGGAGTGCTTGGATTTGCCCTGTTTTTGATGATGATGTCGCCTGTCAGCGCGGATCTTTGCGCGGACTTTGACGACATTCCCGCCGCAACGGAGTTTCACGTGGGTGACACTGGTTTCTCGTGGGGGTATGAACTCAATTTCAAAGAATTTTTCTGGCCTTGGGGCGGGAGCACCGTTGACGGGGAGGCATTCATTGATACCAACTGGATGGCCGGAGGCTCCGGGTTTGATATGGCCGTCAACAACATCAACGTTGACGTTAAAATTGCGGGGGATACGGCGCCGACCTGCGTCAGTTTCCGGTATGGGGATTATGCCGGCAATGTCAACCTGGAAATCAACGGTAGTTTAAAGGTGGTAGAGGATTTTATCGAGCTCGACGGTGAGGAGGTCGAAGGGGTGACCGTGGAAGTCATTCCTCTTGGCGGCAGCAAGGGGGTGGTGGAATTGCACGGCGCCGTCACGCAACTGGCCATAGGCGGTCAGCAATTCTTTCTGGATGACATCTGTCCCTTTTGCGAGCCTCCCGAAAAACTTTGCGCGGACTTTGATGACCTTGTCCTCGAAACGAATTATTATGTGGACGATACCTGTACCACGCAGGGTTATTTGGTCAAGTTCAAGAAGTTCTTCTGGTCGTCCGGTACAGGTACTGTTGATGGTAATGCACAGGTGATGGCTGCCGGGATGGCCGGGGGTTCCGGTTTTGAGATGGGATTGTTCAACATTAATGCCGATATTGATATTGCTGGGGGTACGCCTGTTCCATGTGTCACTTTCCGGTTCGGTGAATACGGCGGTAATATTAATCTGGAAATCAACGGTGATTTAAGAAATGCCCCTAATCTTTCCGACCTCGACGGCGCTGTTGTCGGGGGTGTGACGGTGGATGTCATTTCCCTGGGAGGGGGCAAGGGGCTGGTGGAACTTCAGGGGCCTGTCAGTCAGCTTGCCGTGGGCGGTCAGGAGTTTGCTTTAGATGATGTGTGCCCCCGTTGTATCAGCCCCGCAGAGGGGTGCGCTGACTTCGATGATCTCGCACCCGGAACGGAGTACCACGTGGGGAATACGTTCCTGACACAAGGTTACCTGGCCACCTGTCATGAGTTCTTCTGGCTGGGCGGCGGTAGTACGGTCAATGGTACCGCTACGGTCGCTACAGGCGGGGATGCCGGTGGCTCCGGATTTGATTTGAGTTTAAATAACATCAACGTTGATATTGCCATTAACGCGCCGTGCGTCAGTTTCCGATACGGCGAGTATGGTGGTAATCTCAATATAAAAATCAACGGCGATTTCAAGAACTTTGCGAATTTTGCCGATATTGACGGTGCTGTAATTGGAGGCGTGCCTGTGGATGTACTCTTCTTGGGGGATGGTAAGGGCATTGTGGAGTTGCAGGGCCCGGTAACACAACTGGCCCTGGGCGGTCAGGAATTCTTCATAGACGATATTTGTCCGTTCTGTGAGCCGGACGAAGGAGAAGGAGAGATGTGCGCAGACTTCGAAGACCTCACCGCAGAGACAGAATATCACGTGGGGGATATGTTTGCTACCCAAGGCTATTTATTCAAGGGTCAGGAGTTCTTCTGGCTTCCCAGCGGGAGCACCATCAATGGCGTGGCTACGGTCATGTCAGGCGGATGGGGGAGTGCCGGCGGTTCCGGCAATGACCTGAGTCTCAACAATATCAATGTTGACATTGCCATCAACGCGCCCTGCGTCAGTTTCCGTTTTGGCGCGTATGGGGGCAACCTTAATATTGAAGTCAACGGCGAATTAAAGAACATCGTCGATTTTGCCGACATTGACGGCACGACTATTGGCGGCGTGCCTGTGGAGGTTATCTTCCTGGGGGATGGCAAGGGCATTGTGGAGTTGCAAGGTCCGGTAACGCAACTGGCCCTGGGCGGTCAGGAATTCTTCATAGACGACATCTGTCCCTTCTGCAAGCCGGACGAAGGAGAAGGGGAACCATTGACCTACCATCCCGCCGATCCCAATGGGGATTTCAGGATTGTGATGAGTGAAGCGATAGCGTACCTGGCGGGATGGCAGCAGGGCTCGAATCCTATGGCGTATGCCATCCGCGCCGCTTATATCTGGCAAAACGGTGAAAAGTATTTGTATGATGATACGCTCGATCCGCCCTTGTGCTGGGCGCCGATAGTGAAGAGCCGCTGAGCGCCACTGATTTACCGTTGACAAGAGTATGCAGGTCACTCACGCTTGGGCGATGCCCGGGGGTGAGTGACCTTGCCTTTTGGGCGGGATGCGGGGAGGGCTTTGGTGTAGGACTGGTAAGACTGGTAAGAGTGTAGGACGATACACCTGCAAACGGCAATTAACGCCGGAAACGCCTGCCAAAAGAAAGGACCGAAAGGACTTAAGGCGCTTAGGGCGATTTCGCTGACAATTAATTACGAGTTCTGTTTGTTACCAAGAGGAGCGTTATGCTCTGGTTTAGTTCAAGAATCCAAAAACAACGCGTCATTCCGGTTTTTCGCGGTGGAAAAAGGATGTATAGCGGAGTGGGTGCCATGCCGCGAAAAGACCGGAATCCAGTTCTTGAGGCCGTGGATGCGGGATTGGACGCATTTGTTGTGTTCCTCGAGAAGGGACTTGGGTATTCATTACAGCGGGCCGAATCTGGATTCCGGTCTTTTTCGCGTTGCCCAGTACCGTGCTTTGATCCAAGTCGACCTTCGCGAAAAAACCGGAATGACAGTGGTTAGAGTTGTTTGTAATGAAAGACGATGGTACATTTTTGTTGCGCCGAAGACGCCTCTTCTTTCAGGCGAAGTCCCGGAAGAAGCATAGGGACTTAACGGACGCACCAATCAGGAGAGCGTTTTACAGTCCATTGGGTTCTTTATGTCCTTTATGCCCCTTGGTTTGAAAGCCGTTTCTGTATCCAACGGCCGTTTTTAGGATGAATGAATCAGAGTTTTCAGTTGCCGTGCCAACTGAAAAACTCTGTTGGACTAAACGCAAAATCAGATAGTGCCCACAACCCATGGATTTTCAGGCAACACCAGAACCAACGGGGACGCTGGTAGGCGTACCTTCCCAGGTGCGCCAGAATTACTACCTCCGGCGCCTGTGGCAAGATGGCGCACTTGGGAAGGTACGCCTACTAAAGCGAAACTTCTCGCTTCACCCACGGCGATAGCCGTTTAGGCCAACACCGGACTAAGAAGATCGTTGTCCGTGTTGCCGGACGCGTTTGAGGGCATGTTTCATGGCTGCCGCTTTGTCGGGAAATTCGTCTATGCGGTTTTTGCGCTGGCCGATGTCCTCGCGCAGGTTGTATAGCGCCTGCTTGTGCGGGTCGGGCGGGTAGCCGTATTCTTTATTGTACCAGTCGGGAACCTTGCTGATAGCGCCGGTAGGCGCGTCTATCAACACCCAGTCGCCCTGACGGAAGGCATAGTGGTCCGCAAAGGTGTTGTGCACGTGTTCGTTTCGGATGGGCGTTTGGGGGGAGTGGCCGCGCAGCAGGGGACTCAGATCAAAACTGTCCCGGGCGGCGTCCTCCGGCAAGGAGAAGCCCGTTATGGCGGCGATGGTGGCCATGAGGTCCACCTGGCCGACAAGGCTGTCGCAAACGCTGCCTTCGGGAATCACGCCCGGCCAGCGCATGACCATGGGCGTGCGGTGGCCGCCTTCATAGATGTCGCGTTTAAGGCCGCGCAGCGGCCCCATGCTGCGATGCCCGTACTTCTGGATGCGCGGGTAGGCATAACTTTCCGGTCCGTTGTCGCTGGTGAAAATGACCAGGGTATTGTCGCGGAATCCGTTATCCTCCAATGCTTTGAGCACCTGTCCCGCCGACCAGTCGCTCTGATGCACAAAATCGCCGAAGGGGCCTGCGCCGCTCTTGCCCTTGAATTCGGGCGTGGGCACGATGGGCGCATGGGGCGAGGTCCAGGGAAAATAGAGGAAGAAAGGTTTGGTGGAATCTTTTTGCGCGGCAATCCATTCGACGGCCTTCTCGGTGAGCCGGGGCATCACGGCGTCCAGGCGCCAGCCCGGCGCCATGGGTCCAGGCCGTCCTTCCGCGGCGCCTTCTTCAGGTACCGGGTCTGAGGCATAAGATTCTGTCGGCACTGCCAGCACCCGGTCGTTCTCAATCCAGGTATAAGGTGGGAAGTTCGGCACATCGTCACCGAAATAATAATCGAAGCCGCGCGCCGTGGGCCCACCCGAAATGGGCTTCGACCAGTCATAGTCTTCCGGCTTGGCGCCGACCTTTTCTTCGGTGGGTGGCCCTACGTGTATGGCGGTCCAATCCCAGCCGAGATGCCATTTGCCAATGCACGCCGTCTGGTAGCCCTGGTGCCGCAGCATCTCCGCCAGCGTGAGTTCGCTGTCAAAAACGGGTTGCCCAAAACTGTGGACGATATCATGAAATTTGCGCCAGTGATACGTGCCCGTTAGCAGGGCGTACCGGCTGGGCGTGCAAATACCCGAAGAACTGTGCGCGTCCGTGAACCGCATGCCTTCTTGGGCGAGGGTGTCCAGATGGGGTGTGGAAATTTTCGAATCCGGGTTCAGAAGGCCCAGGTCGCCGTAGCCCATGTCATCCGCGTACAGAATAACGATATTGGGTAGCGTTTGTTTATTTTCGCCGGGCCGGGCAAAGCCGGGGCAGGCGCCCGCCATTGCGGAGGCGGCAAGTGTGCGCAGGAAAGTTCTTCGTGTGGCCATTGCAGGTTCCTTGATTTTATGCCCACTATGATACCACGGAACCGAAACACGGGGACAGTCCTTCATGAGGCTTCGCCTCTCCCCTAAACAGGGACAAGCGAGCCTTTCCCTGAAGGCAGGGAGAGACCCGGTTCACGGTCTTCACCGGGGTCAGTACCTTCCCATATGCGCCCTAAGGGGTGATTCCCGTGCTTGTCGGATTCTGGCGTACCTGGAGAGGTAGGCCTGCTGCGCGCATAAGAAAAATTTTGGCAGGTTCGAACGAGGGGAGGAATGGCTGGTGTCCCTTTTGTGCGATGAAAAACAAA
>JAKLHG010000137.1 GCA_022710255.1 Candidatus Hydrogenedentota bacterium | reverse complement strand
GCCTGGAAATGGTCAGATCGTTTTTCAGCAACGTATGGGCGGCTACGGCGCCGAGCGCGCATATGACTTTGGGGCGAATGAGGTCAAGTTGCCGCAGCAGATATGGTTCGCAATACATAATCTCTTCCGGGTTGGGAACCCGGTTTTCCGGGGGGCGGCACTTAAGCACATTGCAGATAAACACGTCATCGCGGCTCATTTTCATGCCTTTTGAAATGATATCCGTTAACAGTTGCCCGGCCCGCCCCACGAAGGGCCGTCCCTGACGGTCTTCCGAGGCGCCGGGCGCTTCGCCCACGAAAACAAGAGAGGCCGACGGATTCCCCTCCCCGGATACGGTGTGCAGCCGTGAGGCGTACAACGGACATTTCTTGCAGGACGATATCTCGGCGTTGATTTTATCCAGGGAGTCCGGGCCCGCAGACTCGATGCATGGACTCTCGACACTACAGGCTGCCTTTTCATCGTCGGGTGGCGATTCGGAAACGGTTTCCTTCAACACCTGTTCAAGGTGGGGTTTCTGCATCGTTTTTGGAAGGGTAACGGATTCCAGCAAAGCGGCTGTTTCTCTCGAGAGTCGTATCGAAGGCGGTTTTCCCCGCGCGTTTTTTTTCAGGATAGCCCTCATTTGATGAACCAGAGACGTGTAGGCATCGTTTCTCATGACAGGAGTTCCTCCTCGGTTTCATGGCGCAATCGGATGGTTGGAATTGTCTTACATAGTACTAAATTGAAACGAGGCATGTCACTTGCCGCTCCCATATGCAGATAGTCCTTCGGCAGAAAGGCGGGGAAGGCTTGTGAACTATCCCCTACTATGGTACACTCTTTCCGGCTGGCGCCGTCAAGAATTGCGGCGTACGCCGCTCCTGTCTCATCAATCACCTGCTCAAGAGGAATTACCGTAATGCGTCGATACATCTGCTTGATAATCGGAATGGTGTCGCTTGTCGCGTGCAGCCCCCGGGATGCGTCTGTTCCAAAAGTTCTGGACTCCCCAAGGGCAGTGGAATCGAATACGGACCTGATGGGGACATGGCGTTCCATTCCCCAGGAAAAATTGGAGGATACCGATGTCAATCGCGCCGTGGAAATCGCCGGGCAGATGGCTGCCCAGGGCCCTCAAGGCCTGGAGCCCATTTTCGAAGTTCTATCCTCCAAAGACGCGCGCCCTGTGGAAAAAATTGTGGCGACAATCAGCCTGGGGCCTCATGTGAACAAAGCGCATGTCTCCCGCCTTGCCGCCCTTACCGAAACCGGCAATGACCAGACGCTGCGCGGGTGCGCCGTCCATCTGCTTGGTCTTATAGCGGATGCCGAGGCGGACAACCGTATTCGCACGTTGATGGAAGACCCGGATTTCCATGTCAGCAAGGAAGCTGTTTTTGCCCTGCTGAGACGTGGTGATGATACCGCGGTTCAAAAGGTGCTGGAACTGTGGAAGGCGGATACCATGACCGATGAAAATCGGAATGAGATTATACTCGCCTTCCCGGCAGACCGGGCAAAAGATTACCTGTTCATATATGAAGAAGTGGTCTGCAACCCGAATATTGATGCCATTGCCAGGTCGCATGCCCTGAATCTGCTTGGCATGTTGGGCAACACCGTGACTGTGGAGAAGATAGAGGCCTGCCTTGACACTGAGAAAAGTCCCCAGATGCGTGACATGATGAACGCCGCCAAAGCCGCCATTCTCGCCCGGGAAAAGCAACCGGCCGGTGAAAGTGCCGATGGAGAAGGATGAACGCTGATTCCTCGCCCGATTCTCTTATTTGAGCCGTATACCGGTGGTGCTCACGGACACGGAAACGTGTAATACCCCCTTTTGCCGGCCCAGTTCATTCGCCAAAGATTCTATGGCCTGGGCGCGTCCGCGCACCATGAGCATTTCAGCGCAAAGGGTATGCGAAAGGTGCACGTGGGTTGTCGCCAGAATGGAATGATGGTGGTCGTGTTGCAAATGCAGCAGTTTGCCGGACAACTCACGGCGTTCATGCTCATATACCATGGTAATGGTTCCGATGGCTTCCTCATTATTTTTCCAGGAATCGCGAACAAGCCGTTCCCGCACCAAGTCCCGAATAAACTCTGAGCGGTTTTTGTATTTGCTTGAAGCCAATAGCCCTTCCATCTCCTCATAAAGCGTTTCTTCAATGGTAAAACTTACCCGTGTTAATGCAGTCATTGCTGGTTCCTGTGGTTAGGACGTTCCCGTGGATTGACATGGTGTTACTTTTTCATGATTATACGGTATCTTATAAACAGATGATGAAGTATACCTAATCTTGTGAAACTTTTCATCGGAAATCGTGGTCATATGTGTCAGGGACATCGGTGGTGTGTCGGGTGTTACCGCAACAGGATGAATTCAGGTAACGGGGCAGTTTTGTAACAACCACATGCCGGTGCCCGGCAACTTAGATGGTGCATAAGTGAAGCGTCTATGTTAAAAAGCGCATTTACATCTGTTTTAATAGCAACAGCAATCCAAATCTTTACGGTGGGCATACTCGCGCCGAAACTGCCGCGTGAGGTGTGCCAGCCGGGTGTGGAAATGGTCCGTACCTTTTCTTTCCCTTCCGCGTCCGCTTTGTGCATCGACAACAAGGACGGTGCGGCCCATGTCAGCACGTCGGAAACACTAGGTACAGTGGAAGTTGAGGCGAAAATACGCGTGTATACCGACAGCGCGGAGTCAATTCCCCTGGCGGAATCGTACGTGGCTTCTTTCTTTAAAGTTACCAAGTCGGAAGACTTGATAAATATTGTCACTGAACCGGAAAAACGGCCGGACACGGTGGATTTGCGTGTGGACTACACCATCACCGTACCCGAGGGTACCGATATCGCCTTGCAGTTTTCAAACGGCAATGTGTGGGTCGGGCCGGGATGCAACCATGTCAAGATAGAGGGCAACAATTCCGATATAGAGGTTTTGGCGCCCCGTGGCCGGGCGCATCTTAAGACGGTGAACGGACGGATAAGTGCGCTGCAATGCGCGGACGAAACCGTTTTAGAGACGGTGAATGGCAGTATTGTGGCAAGCCTGCGCCAGGGCGCCTTGCAGGCTTCCACGATTACCGGATCCATCACGGCCACCCTGCTTGAAAAAGAGGTGGGGGTATGTGATTTGACCTCAATGAATGGAAGTATTACACTAGTCATGTCGGAGCAGCCTTCCGTGGAAGTAAACGCGACCACGGCTCGGGGTGCTATCCGTGCTGATTTACCGTTGGTTCCCGCAGACAGCGTGCAAAGACGCCGCGAAATACACGGGGTGCTCGGTAAAGGCGACACTAAGGTATCGGCGAACTCATTAAATGGAGACGTCATCATACAAAGGAGTGTTACATGACCAGAGAAGCAGCAATACGGGAGTGTACTGGAGTTTTGCCGGATATAAGTGAGGCCGTAAACGACATCGAACTCGTGCGGCACTCACAATCCGGAAGCCGGGAAGCCTTCTCCGAGTTGATAAGGAGGCACCAGCATCTCGTGTATAACGTAGCGTACCGGTTTATGCGGGATGCCACGCTCGCTGAAGACATGGCCCAGGAATCCTTTGTCAAGGCGTATCGTCTGCTCAAGGGATTCCGTGGCGATTGCAGTTTTACCACGTGGCTGTATCGGGTCACAGCGACGACGTGCCTGACGGAAATAAACAAGCGAAAGAGAAGAAAAGAAGTGGAACTGACGCCGGAAAGCGGCGGTAATTTATGTAGTACCGGACATAAGCCGGCTGAAAGGGACCTGAAAGAGCAGATTCGGCGTTGTGTAACCCGGTTGTCCGATCGGTATGCGACAATCGTCACCCTGTATTATCTCAAGGGAACCTCATACGATGAAATCGCCCAGGTCATGGATGTTCCCTTGGGCACTTTAAAGACCTGGATGTTCCGTGCGCGAAAACAGTTGCGTTTCATTATCGAGAAGGAATTGTTGAATAATGGCTGAAATTGCCATCTCTAGTGAAGAACTTGACAATCTCATTGAAGAGGCATTAAGTGAAGAGCCGTTTCTAAAAGCCCCGTTGTCCTTACAGCGCGGGGTGGAAGCCCGGGTGCGCCTGATTTCACTTCGGGAACATGAGAAAAGGCGGTTCTCCGTTTCAATGCTCACCTTGACTCTCCTGTTTTTCGGCAGTGTTGCCCTCTCAGGCATATTGCTGTGGTTTACCAACCTTAGCGTTCTCTACACGGACGGTGTCTCCGGCGGTAAAGGATGGTTTGATTATTACGCGACCGCAATCTCCCTTTCCTTCAGCAGTTATCAAGGTGCCTATTCGCTGGTGATAAGTTTTCTTTTGGCCCTTGCAACACTTTTTCTGGCGGGAGCACTGCAGATTCATAAAATGATTTATTCCGATTGAAGCCGGTTTGCTAAAACATATCGATTGGAGGCGGTATTTCACGGGTGGGGGGCGATCGGTAAGGATGCCTGACGCCCCGGAGGCGATGCCAGAGTTGGTTTCATTACGCGCCTGTATGTTTAAACAATGCGGTTGCACTCCGTGCTGAGTATTTCCATGGTTGGTCCGTTTGTTGTGGTTATCCTCGCTCTCCTTGCCCCAATGGAAGGGGAATCCGGTGTTTCCCGGATACCGCCCGCATTTCCCCAGTCGCCGCCACCATCCTCCGGCACGCCCTCCGTTTCGGGAGACTACCCGACGACAATGCCTGCCGGCCGCACAACGTTGCCCCCCATAAAACCGTATGAACCTTCCCGCAACACTTCGGGCAATGCGGATTGGCTGCTTGAGCGCATGGCGGAAACGGATTCGCCTGAATTAAGGTCGCGCGCCGCCGAAGCCTGGCCGATCTCAGAAGCCGATGCCGGGGGTCTCAGAGAGATTATCCGGCATCTTGCCGATTCCTCGGCCTTGGTCCGCACCGGGGCAAAACAGCGCTTATCAGAACAGGACCGCGCCTTGGTTTTTGCCTATACCATGCGAACGATGGTGGGGGGCTCTTTGGAGGATGTGAAAGCGCTGGATGCCGCACTGCCTTTTCTCGGCGACACCATCGGCTACTACATGATGGAAACCCTGCGCACGGAACTGGAGGCGCCGCAGCATCGCCGCATCGCGGCGTACTGTCTTGGCCGGATGGGGATTCAAAACGCGGCGGAAGTTCTGGAACCGAACGTGTGGGCTCAGGATACGGCGTTGGCACAGGCGTGCCTGGATGCGCTTGCGCTTCTGCTGCCGCCCGGTTCCGCTCCGTGCTGGATTAAATTGCTCAAGCATCCCGAACCCCGGTTCAGGACGCAGGCGGTACGCGCGCTCGCGGCATTGGGGGACCCCAAATCTTTCGATACCTTGAAAGGAATACTTTTCACGTCCGGGTACGGCGAATTGCAGGCGGAAGCGCTGCGCAGCCTGCAGAATTATCCGCCGGAAATTCTGTATCCCCTGCTTGTGGAGGTTATGGAACGCACTCTGGAAATGCGTTCAGCGGCCGTCCGGATATTGCGCAAACGCACCGGCCTGGACTGGGGGCCGCGCCCGGAGCCCTGGCGCCAGTGGCTTCATTCCCTCACCACCCCGCCTGCGCCTCCCCTGGTGCCGAGTCCCTGATTTGTTTTGAAGGCGCCGGTCGTTGATAATGGAAGGGATGTGGTGAATGAGTGTGTTTAACAATCTATACCAGGATGGAAAACGGTGATGAGAAAAATAAGTAGACTTTATCTCGCGGCGGGTTGTGTTATGTTGTGCATGGCCGCATGCACGCAGGAGGCCTGGCGTGCTCCCCAGGGACAGCCGACCCCGGTACCTTCGGGTGAGGGATGGATCGATCTGTTTAGCGCCGAAAATGCCCCCTACTGGAAAAACGTAACCGATGAACGGGAGAACGTTTTCAAGATAGAAGACGGCCTGTTTCAGGTTCCCGGACAGGAAAGCACCCGGTATATCGCCTGGCAAAAAGAGGCCTTCGGCAATTTTGAACTGCATATTGAATTCCGGATTCAAGAGGATGCCAACAGCGGCGTGTTCGTACGCACCGACCCAGCGGACCCCGTACAGCGGGGGATGGAAGTTCAAGTGTTCGGCGATTATGGCTGCGCCCCGACGATACACGGCAGCGGCGCCCTTTACGATATTGCGTCGCCCATGTTTAACATGGCCCTTCCGGCGGGGCAGTGGAATTCCTATGATATTCGTTTCGAAGGCAGCAAACTGGATGTCGTATATAATGGCTGGAAGGTGCTTTCTCTGGATGTGTCGCTGATGACCATGCCGATAGGCAAGTTTGATACGCCCCTTGCTTTGCTTCCCGGGGAAGGACATATCATCCTGCAGGACCACGGCGATGAAGTTACGTTTCGAAACCTGAGAATACGTCGCATCTGACAACAACCGTGTACGGGTAGGAATTGATGAAACTAACCCAGGAACAACGAGACTGGCTGTGCCTGGCCATGACGCCCGGCGTCGGCACCGCCCGCTTTATCCGGCTTCTGGCGCGTTTCGGAAGGCCGGAACGGGTGTTGCGCGCGTCCGTTGAAGAGCTGGCTGATATTGTCGGCAAAAATCTTGCGGCGCGCATACTCCAGCATGCGCAGGTAAATGACCTCGATTTGCAGGAAAGTCGCATGAATGATCTGGAGGTTGCCCTGTGTACCATGGATGACCCCGCCTATCCGCCCCAGCTGGCGGAAATATATGATCCGCCCCTGCTGTTGTACGTCCGTGGTGAACTGAAGGAAGAAGACCAGTATGCCGTGGCGGTTGTGGGCACGCGGAAAGCCTCCTCCTTTGGCATTAAAATGGCCCAAAAACTGGCCTTTCAACTTGCGGAAAGGGGCATAACCGTCGTCAGCGGTCTGGCGGAGGGTATCGACAGCGCGGCGCACCGGGGCGCGCTGGAGGCTGGTGGGCGCACCATAGCGGTGCTGGCGTACGGTCACGACCAGGTCTTCCCCGCCTCGAATGCGGACTTGCTGCATACCATCATACAACAAGGATGCGCCCTTTCACCCTTTCCCATGGGAATGCGCGCTTTAAAACAAAACTTTCCCCAACGCAACCGTATCCTGAGCGGACTTTGCCTGGGCACGGTGGTGGTGGAGGCGCCGCCCGGAAGCGGCGCGCTCATTACCGCGAAATACGCCGCTGAGCAAGGGCGCGAGGTTTTCGCGGTTCCGGGGCCCGCCGGGTTGGCCAACAGCCGCGGCCCCCATGAACTTATCCGGGACGGCGCCCGGCTGGTGGAGTCGCTGGAGGATATCCTGGTGGAATTGAACCTGCCTCCCGCCATGCGGCAGGCTCCGGCGCCCCGAGAAGCGCCGGCGCGACCGGAAACGCAGGCCGCGTTTAATTTCAGCGCCAAACCCGGGAAAAAACCTGTGCCCCAACCCGAGACGCCTGTTCCCCCGCCGGTTCAGGCTCCCCGATATGCGGTTTCAGACCAGGAAAAAGCGATTCTGGAGATACTGCATCCGGAAGGTTCTTTCGTGGATGAAATTGCGCTGGCCTGCAGGCTGTCGATTTCCGAAGCCTTGTCTTCATTAACCATGCTCGAGTTGAAGGGCTTGGTTCGCCAGCTCAGCGGGAAACGGTTTGCACCCCGATGAAACTCTTCAGCCGGTTATCGGAACGTATACGGCGCAATGAGCCGGTTCCCATGTTTATCGGTGCCTGCCTGCGGAGCCTTTCTTCTGTTCAGCGGCTCGGCATGTGGATACGCCTGCACCGACCCCGCACCAGAGTGGCTGCCCGCGTAATCAGTTTCGGTAATTTGACGGCGGGCGGCACGGGCAAGACTCCGGCGGTAATTGAACGGGCATGCCGCGAATGCGCCGCCGGGGAACGCGTGGCCGTATTGACACGCGGTTACGGCGCGGTGCGTACGCGCCTGCCTCTTGTGTACGACCCGAACTCCGGAGAAACGGCGGCGCCGGAACGCTTCGGGGATGAGGCCGCCCTCATCGTCGCCTCCGTGCCGGAAGTATGGGTGGTCCGTTGCCCCGACCGGGTTGCCGGTGGCCGGGAAGCCTTGGAACGCGGGTGTACCGTGTTGATTCTCGATGATGGTTATCAGGCGGTCGGGCTGGAACGGGATGAAAACATCCTGTTGATAGATGCGACCAATCCCTTTGGCAATGGGTTCCTGGTGCCTCGGGGTATTTTGCGGGAGCCGGTTTCCGCCCTGAAACGGGCGACGGAAATCATCATAACCCGATGCGACCAAGCGCCGGAAGCGCTTCCCGAAATTGAATCGGTACTTCGGCGCCAGGCGCCGGAGATACCCGTTCATTACGCCGTTCATCAGCCCGTGCATTTCCGCCGCCTTCAGGATGGACGGGAATTTCCCCTGGACTTTTTAAAGGGCGCCGCCGCATACGTGGTGTGCGGCATCGGCAATCCGGAATCCCTGGCCCGCACGCTGGCGAAGCTGAGGATAACCATCCGGGGAATGCACGCCCTGGTCGACCATGCCGCCATTCCCGTGACGCTGCTGCGGAAGGACTGTCCGGTTATCCTGACCGAAAAGGATGCGGTGCGCCTGGGCCCTGTGGATTGCCCCGACGTGTATGCGCTTGTCGTGTCTTTTGCGCCCTACAGGCCTGCCGCATCGGCCAGAGCGTCAATATAATCCTTGCCGGGGAGGTCCACATCCCGGTCGGGGAGTGGCGGGTTGCCGCGTCTCTTATACTGGTCCGTAAAAGCATGGCACCACACCCGCGCTTTCTCCCCGCCAACCTCGTTTGCCAATGCCTGGAACAAAAGGTCCGGACGGGCGGGAGCAACC
>JAKLHG010000136.1 GCA_022710255.1 Candidatus Hydrogenedentota bacterium | reverse complement strand
GGCCAGTTCCATAAGCTTTTTATTGACTTATAGGGTAAAAAGACTTTTTCCCGCATGGCCGATTCCTCTTCCTGACCCATACTCGCCCAGACATCCGTATACACCGCATCCGCATCCTTGAGCCCGGAAACCGGATCATGGGTTATCGCAAACGTTCCTTGCGCCTCTTTTGCCACGCGACCTGTTATCTCCGGGTCGCCTTCATAGCCTTCAGGACACACCAGCGTCAGGTTGAGGGGTAGTCGGGATGCAAAGTTCGCCCAGGAATGGAATACGTTATTACCGTCACCCACGAATGCTACCTTGAGGGAGCACAGAGACGTTCCCTTGTGCTCCCGCAGGGTCTGCACGTCGGCTAAAATCTGGCAGGGATGCAACTTGTCGGTGAGCGCGTTAATTACGGGAACAGCGGCGCTTCGAGCCAGCAGGCACACATCTTCATGGCGAAAGGTCCTTGCCATGATACCGTCTACCCAGCGCAAGAGTATGCGCCACGTCCGGCACGGACTCCCGCACGCCCAGACGGGAATCCATCAGCAGTGAAAAACCGCCCAGTTGAAACATGCCCAATTGGAAGGTCAGCCGGGTACGCAGGCTTGGCTTTTCGAAGATCATGGCCAGGGTTTTTCCCTCGAGAAGCCTGTGGGGGCGTCCCGTCTTCTGCAGACGCTTCAATTCGTCCGCAAGATTCAAGAGGGCCATGATTTCCGCGCCAGTGTAATCCGCCAGTGAAATGAAATCTTTTACCATCCTAACTCCTCCAGGCAGGCCTCAATAGCCGCCATTACACAATCCACCTCCTCTTTTCCCACCACCAGCGGGGGCAGGAACCGCAGCACGTTTGGACCGGCCGGACCGCATATGATACCGGTGTCCAACAGTGCACTGATGAGGGGGGCTACTGGCCGGTCAAATTCCACGCCAATCAATAAACCACGTCCGCGCACCTGCACAATCGAGGCATGGTCTTCCGCCAAACCGGCGAGCATGCCGAGAAAATAAGCGCCTATTGCATTAACCTTGTCGAGGAACCCGGGCTCCGTCAGAAGTTCCATCGTGGCCAGGGCCGCCGCCGTGCTCAGGGGATTGCCCCCGAAGGTACACGCGTGCGAACCCGGAGCAAACCCTTCGGCCACAAGGTCGCTACAGCCCAGCGCCCCGATGGGAACTCCGCTGCCCAAACCCTTGGCAAGGGTCATGATATCCGGGGTAACACCTTCGTGTTCATGTGCGAAGAGTCTTCCCGTACGGCCCAATCCCGCCTGTACTTCGTCAAAGGCAAGCAGCACCCCCCGCTCATTACACAGTTGCCGCACCGCGGCCAGGTAGCCCGGGTCCGGAACATGGATACCCCCTTCCCCTTGGATTGGCTCCAGCAGTACCAGGCCAACCTTGCCGTTTAGTGCCGCTGCAAGCGCATGCACATCATTATAGGGAACATAATGAACTCCCGGGAGTAATGGCTCAAAACCGGCATGAAATTTAGATTGTCCCGTTGCACTCAATGCACCCAGCGTTCGCCCATGAAAGGACTGTTCCGCGCTGATAATTTCCGGTTTCGGCATTCCCTGCACGGTCCAATAGCGGCGCGCCAGTTTGATGGCCGCTTCATTGGCCTCCGTACCGCTGTTGCAGAAAAACCATTTCGTGGCGAAACAATGTGCAGAAAGCATTGCCGCCAGCTCCACTTGAGGCTCTATGTAATATAAATTGGATATATGAACCAGCGTCTGTGCTTGACGGCAAATAGCCTCGGTAACCTTGGGATGGCAATGCCCCAGGTTACAGACGGCAATTCCGGCAAAAAAATCCAGATACTCTCTGCCCTCCGCATCCCAAAGCCGGGCGCCCTCCCCGCGCACCAAGGCAAGCTTCCTTTGCCCGTAAGTGTTTATGATATGTTGGTCACTGGCGTCAATTATTTCTTTTGTATTCATGAGATAGGTTCCTGCCGGTTACGGTGGAATAAACGAGTTGATACCCTTGCCTCTATTCTGTTTTCACCTTCGTAGAGGCGGTTTTCGCCTCCCCTTTGGCTGCCGGTTTTCCTGTCGAATCGCCACTGGATTTGGGCTCCGCTTTTGTAGCGGTTGAAGCGGTGTCGGACGCCGGGGCTTTCCCTTTCTTCTTGTAGTCCGTCTCGTAAAAACCCGAACCTTTAAATATAATACCGGCGCCGGTACCCAATAGCTTTTTACATTTGCCTCCGCACTCGGTACATTTTATCTGTGGCGTTGCGCTCATGCTATGGAAGACTTCCTGGATATGGTCGCAACGATTGCATTGATATGAATAGGTAGGCATCCTAAATTCCCGTCTGGTTTAAATACAAACAAGTATTTGATTTATAAGGTTTCCTGTAACCGGAAATTATCCATCAACCATCCGCCTCCAGCCTCTGGAGGCAGACAATTGCTTATATCCCCCTTCTTTCACGGATGAAGGATAACTACTGTAACACTTTTAGGCTCGCCGTGCAAAAATATCTAACCATGATTCGCCGGAGAGTTCATCTCCACGTATCAGATGCGATATTCATATCCGCCAATCTTTACCACCCTTTTCCGTTTTATATTTTCCGTCGGGTATGGAAGAACCGTCTTCCCCGCCTCCAATTCTCACTAGGATTTATAGCGTATAAGCATGATTGATTATTGGTAATCCGCCTGACCATTGGTATAAAATAATGATCGTTGACGGTTATTCTTTCCCAATACACATCACGTTTTTGAGCATGTTAAAGGGACACGACTTTATGGACGATGTATCCAACAGTATCCGCACGTTTAAAGACCGGGATATGAGTTCCGAAGGTGGCCATTGGCGCGAATTTACTTATGCGGACCTGTCCCACTCCCGCGCGCATTACCTGCTTGCCATCGAAGCGCTCCGCAATGACCTCGGGTATGCCAGAACCACTGACATTGCGGAAACCCTGGAAGTATCGCGAGGCGCGGCCTCCATGGCGCTTGCGCAGTTGAAGAAGCGAGGTTGGGTAACGGAAGACCCCAATCGTTTTCTTCTATTAACAGAGGAAGGGCGGCATATCACAGAACTGATTGCCAAGAACTTTGATATTCTTCTCGACTTTTTTGTGGAGGTGCTGGGTCTCACCCGTGAAGAAGCGTTGGCGGATGCGTGTAAGATGGAGCATATCATAACGCTCGACACTGGTCAGCGATTGCTCCGCCTTACCCGTCTGCTCTCGGAAAACCCCTCATTTCTTTCCAAAATAAAAAAGGAAATGACGGACCTGTCAAAGGGAACGTCCCACGCATCTGGATGAGTGCGCGTTGCTATCGTCCCGCTTCTTGGTCCCGCCGTACCAGCGTATCCAAGCGTTCCTGCAGTTCCTTTTCATTACCTGCCGCCTTGGGTTGATAATATACGCCTCTTTCAACGCCATAGTCCTGGTAAACATAACCATTATCAAAATCATGGGCGTATAAATAGCCTTCACCCCGTTGAAGCGCTTTCGCCCCTTGGTAGGAGGTGTCCTTTAAATGGCCTGGCACGGGAAGGCTTTTCTTTTCCCGCACATCAGCCAGCGCCTTGTCAATGGCCAGGTAGGAGGCGTTGCTTTTGGGGGCGCATGCGACATGGAGTGCCGCTTGCGCGAGAATGATGCGGGCTTCCGGAAAACCCACGAACTCCGCCGCCTGAAAGGCTGCATTCGCCACCACAAGCGCCATCGGATCGGCATTACCCACTTCCTCCGACGCTGCGATACAAATACGGCGTGCGATAAAACGCGGGGTTTCTCCCGCTTCAATCATGCGTGCCATCCAATAGAGCGCCGCATCAGGATGGCTGCCCCGCATACTTTTTATAAAGGCGGAAGCGGCGTCATAATGCTCATCTCCCGTTCTATCGTAGTGAAGCAACTTGCGCTGTATGGACTCCGCAGCGATCTCTTGCGTCACGTGGATAACCCCACCATCCTTCGGGGTTGTCAGCAGGGCGATTTCCAGTGCATTGATAGCCCGGCGCGCATCCCCCTCCGAGTACCGCGCGATATGAGCGGCCGCGACTTCATCCAGAAGAATGTCAGTCTCAGGAAATCCCCGTTTTGGATGCGTTAACGTCCGAAACAGCAAATCGCACAGATGCCCCTCCTCCAACGGCTTGAGTTCAAATATCTGAGACCGGGAAAGAAGCGGCGCCACAACGGAAAAATACGGGTTTTCGGTCGTCGCTCCGACCATCACCACCCTGCCGTTTTCAACGTGCGGCAGCAACGCATCCTGCTGGGCGCGGTTGAAACGATGTATCTCATCCACGAACACAATAGTCTGACGTTTATTGATAGCATAACGTTCATCGGCTTTTCTTATAACCGTCCGAATATCCGCCACGCCCGACAGCACGGCGTTCAGCGCTTCAAAGGCGGCCTTGGTGCTGATGGCAATCACCCGCGCAAGCGCCGTTTTCCCGCACCCGGGCGGCCCGTACAAGATTAAAGAAGTTATCCGATCCGCTTCAATGGCACGGCGCAACAGTTTTCCTTTTCCCAAAATATGGTCCTGCCCGATAATATCATCGATACAGCGAGGTGCGACTCTACGGGCAAGCGGGGCTTCCTGCCTTCCGGGAATCGGCCCCGTGCCAGAATCCTCAAATAAATCCGGTGACATTACGGATTCCTTTCACGGAGCGCATCAGGTTTTCCCATTATACATAAAATAAAACAAATAGGACTGACAAAAACCCAAACCCAGGTCCAGCCGAGACGGAAGTCCAAAATACCAGGAAGCATATAGGGCTGCAACATCAGCACCGCCAGCGCACCGAAACCGAGGGATACATAAACACTTATCACGTTGCCACGCCTCGTGAACAATGCTGCGCAGAAAACACCAAGCAGGGGGGCGAGGGCAAATGCCATTATCCCCAGCGCAAAATCTATCAGGGTTTGCCCGCCACGCTCCTGCATATAGATAGCTCCGACGGCAAAACCGGTCAACAGCAGACCCATAAGACCCACGGCCATTCGCGAATGGCGCAGTTCGGGCAATATCTCATTACCATTGTCTTTTGACATACGGCTATTGCGCCATGCCCGCCAGGGTGCATAAATATCGGCGATAAGACAACTGGCCATCGCCGTAATCGCGGAATCGAAGGTGCTCATCGCCGCGGCGAATAATCCTGCCATAAGCAGTCCCCGCAACCCTGACGGTAAATGGTTCAACACAAACTGGGGAAACACTTTTCTCGTATCCTCAATCACATCTAAAGGCGCCGCTGCCCCCATCAAGTCAGGACGTTGATAATAAATGAATAAGAGCAACCCGATACCGAGGAAAAGGGCTACCAAGGGTACAGCGGCCAAAATGGAACTGACAAGCGCGAAGCCGCCATGCAGTGGCGATTTTGCCGTCATCACCCGCTGCAGCATATCCTGGTCCACTCCATGGGTGGATACACATACAATCGTCATGGCGAAAACGCCCGACCATAGGGTAAAGGGACTACTTAAGTTAAATCCGTAATCCACTACACGTAATTTATTCATCCCATTGGCATTGCAAAGGGCGCCATAAACTTCTTCCCCGGATGCGGGAATAAGATACCATAAATATCCCAGGGCAAGAAGGGCCGCAGAGGTAAAAATAATGAGCTGAAGAACGTCAGTCCAAATTACGGCGCGGATGCCTCCAAACACCGTGTATATCGTGCCCACAATACCCATAATCACGACTGCGAATACCAATTCTCCCGTTGTTGTATTTCCGGAAAGCATCATGGCAAACGCGATGCCCGCCATGTACAGGCGCGCGCCGGATGAAAGGAGACGACCCAGCAGAAACATAACGCTGGCTGCGGATTTAGCGCCGGTGCCGTATCGTTGTCCGAGATATCCGTAGATGGTTATGGTTCCGGCATTATACAAGGCCGGCACAAAAAGGAGCGCGATTATGAAGGCGCCGATTATACTTCCAAGATAGGTGATAAGATAAGTCAGGTCCCCTTCAAAGGCAATTTGCGGAACACCGATGAATGTCGCCGCGCTGGTGGCCGTGGCCAGGACGGAACAGGCAACCGCCCAGGCAGGCACGGAACGACCGCCCAGAAAAAAGTAGCGGGTATCGCTTTGAAGCCGGGATATCCAGGCGCCCATCACAAGCACCACGGACAAATAAATTACAACTACAGACCAATCCAAAACGCTGAACTGTGGACTCACCGGGCGTCCTCCTATTCGTATACTTCCCTTCTTCTGCCGTTATACCACGCTATCGGTGCTTTCTGTACACGCCAGCGTTTGCAGGCAAAGGTCGGGCTTGTTCGTTATCAGGCCGTACACACCCATCGCGGCAAGGCGTCTCATGTCAACCGGTTCATCGACCACCCATACGGCGCAGCTAAATCCGCCATCATGGAAGCGTTTGAATCTAATCTCGTCCAGTGATTCTTTGTTCACATTGAATCCAGCGACACCGACTTTTTCTCCAAACAAAACATAATCCCGCCAGATATTCGGGGGGTCTGGCAAATCCATGCCTAGAAATTCAAAGCGTATATCGGGCGCCTCCCGCAAAAAAACCAAGCCAATGATTGGCGAAAAGGCCTGCGCTACTATCCTGCACCGTCCGAGGTAAGGTCGTATCACATCAATAGCCCTGCGGGCCATAATAACGCTGTCCGCACTTATGCGGTATGCCGCTTCATAAAGATACTGCCATTCACGCTGCGTGACGGTGTGTGATTCCGCAATAACTTCCAGCATGTCCGGAATCCGCGGCGTTTCGTCTACGGCGCTTTTCAACTCAATATAGACGCCCGTATTCTTGTCCGTCAACTCCAACGCCTCTTCCAACCGCACGACCCGCTGATCGGCAAATTCCGGTGAAAACCATGAACCAACGTCTATTTTGCGCATATCACTCATCAGCATGTCCACTACGGAAACATGCTTGATACAAAACCGGCTGATGTCCCGGTCATGAAACACGGCCAGGGCGCCATCCCGGGTGAGTTGTACGTCAAGTTCAAAGTAATCAGCGCCCATATCCCTGGCCTTTTGAAAGGAAGCGATTGTATTTTCAGGAGCATAGGCACTGGCGCCCCTATGGGCGATGACGTCAGGTCGTCTGAGTGACGGCAAGACAGATATATCGGTCATAGCGTATTCCTTAAAAACGGTTGAAGGTGCGTCATTATACCGAAAGTTTCCGAAAAGATATAAACAAACGCAAGATGAACTGTTTCAGTATGCCGGTTACGGGAATGGAGGGCGCATTCGGACATGCTGAAGCCATTGTTGAAACCGGGGATTTTCCAGGGGATTGTCCTGCGCATAAAAGAGGTGGCTCGTACAATGGCAATCGCCACACCCGAAACCAGGCGTGGAAACCGTCAGTAACGAGACCAGTTCATTGGCAAGATTACATTCGTACCGCTCTGAGGCCCGGATAGCCACTATTCCTGCAAGTTCGCACGCAGCACGAAGATAATCAATGTGCCCGTGCATTTTTTTGCGTTTACGCGCGTGTCGCGCGATTCTTGCATTTAAACCACCCATGGCGGAGCCCACGTACGTGTAATAACCGGCCTCAAAAAAACAGTCGCCCAAGGTGCCTACAGACATCCGCACAGGGCGATTCATTTGTAGAACCACGAGATAGGCCCCCTTGTCCTTTGCCTCACTCTCAATATAGCCCCAGGGAATTTGCAGCAGGCTCTTGCCCGGCCGAAAGGACAACTCCCGGTTCCAAATAACTGGCAGCGCCATGAATCGAACATTATCTTGAACCGTCAGCATGGTTAATGCAAAGGCAAGGTCAGTATGATAATCAGGCATAAACCACTTGACACGGTCTGTTTGTACAACGAATAAGACCCGGCAGCGTGTTCCTGTTTCCGCAATATCATTCAATTCCAGCAAATGACGCCGCCCCCGGTCCGTTACCGCATCCGGGAACATGGCGACATCATTACCGAATAAAGTACATGATTTGACCTCCAGGTAGAGTTCGCCCTCATCATCTTCCAGCAAAAAATCAAAACGACTGCGTCCCACTCTAATTTCACGACGTTTTACACGCGTCTGCTCCAGTCCCGGCACCTCCTTGTCCCTGAGGAGACTATGAACCATCTCGTTACACCAATGGGTGTGGAGCATTACCGGAATGCCATCTCTTTCAACGGCCAAAACGGTAAAAGAGGTTGCCCGGTCCTGTTTTTCTTGGTTGTTATCAAGGACATATAAAGTAACCCCCTTAAACAATAGTTCTGAAAGACGACCTGGATTGGGCAGAAAAGCACGGAGAAGTTGGCCACATTCGTCTTCGCATAGTACTAGAAAGCGGTTAGGCCTGGATATAAAAGCCGCTCGGAAAACAAACCTGCCTGAAAGAGGCAAAGAATACCATTTTTGTTCGGCACAATTTTCCGGCACCATGATGTACGTGCTCCCATTTTCTAAAAATGCAGTATAACAGAAGCCCTAAATAATTGCCCGGCACGTGCGATTAGTATTTGCCTTTACAAATCTGTAAACGTTATACAAAATGCCTAAGAAGCACTTTCTTTCGTTTGCGGAACAGATACCCTAAGCAAAAGATACTTCGTGTGGCGTTAACCCCGTTATAGTTGCCAAATAGGAAAAACCCATTTTATTTAATGCCCCCGTTTAGTATTTTATCGACCCGTAAGGCCTATAAAAAACAATAAATGAAACATGGCAAAAACCAAACATCTCGTCATTGCGAGCGAAGCAAAGCAATCTCAGTATAAAACAATCTCCTTGCGGATGAGATTGCTTCGCCTCGCTC